>JAESTB010000127.1 GCA_016763815.1 Arenicella sp. | reverse complement strand
CAATAAAATACGCATCACAGTAAAACGTGATAAAGGTGCTGGATCACAAGCAATACACCGGTGGAATATCCAAGATAAGATCACCATATCGGGGCCTTTTGGCGACGCTACTCTAAAAGGCACTAGTAATGCCATCCACTTCATTAGTGCTGGTATTGGAATAACGCCAACGGTTGCTAAGTTGCATGCTCTCGCTCAAGACCAACCTAATACGTCTATTCAAATCACACATGTCGCACGATCACGCTCCGAACTTGCGCTATGGAGCGATGTAATAGAACTTTCGAAGAAGCTCCCGCATGTAATATTAAATCTTCATTTGACTGCCAATGCGAGTTTTGAAAAAGGTTGCCTTGCAGGGCGTCCAGACCCGCGAATGATTGCAAAAACGGCAAAATCAGCGAATGCCGATGTGCACATTTGTGGTCCTACTGCGTTTATAAACGAAATGACTAAAGCCTTAGCTGAAGTGAAAGTTACGCATGAAAAGATCTATATTGACAGGTTTAATTCATCCGACGTTAAAACAGAAATGCGCCCTATATCAAAAACTGGACCCACTAAAGTAACGTTCACACGATCAGGTATAACGGATTATTGGTATCCGGAAGATGGAACTCTACTCGATTTTGCAGAGGCTCGAGGAGCAATTATTCAATCACATTGCCGAGCAGGACTCTGTAAGACTTGCCTATGCAAAATCCTCAATGGCGTAGCAACGCGCCTAGTTGGCCTAGAGGGGGATGATGAGATACAAACATTGCTGTGTTCTAGTATTCCTAGTCAAGACCTGACGCTTGATATGTAATGTCATATAGCAGAAAGAAAAAGGGCGATGACAATTGAAATTCATTTATATTAGCCCCTTTTTACGATAGCGAACGGCCGTTAAGGGCAAACTACCGCCTAATTTGAGTTATGCAAAAGGCCGTGCAATACTCAAATTGGCCATTTGCAGGCCAAGCAGATAGCAAGGGGTTCACAACTGTCTCAAGCCCTTATGATCTACATTATTGAGACAAAAATAGTAGGATATACGATGAAGTTTGTAAGTGTTATTTTTCTTGTTGTAAGTCTCTCGTTTTCGGTATGTTTGAATGCTTATGCATCTAAGAAAGTGTTGATTATTGTCTCCAATATGATTGATATGGGAGATTCTGAAAAACATGATGCGAGAAATAATTTGTGGGAAGTTGCTCCCCCTTACCATATTTTTATTAGCCACGGTTTCGAGGTTGATTTCGCCTCACCGCAAGGTGGTAAAGTTGAATTCAGTATGGATCCATTGGGCATAAGCAGTTATACAATCAAATACGAAAACTTCTTAGGTAAAGCTAATAGCTCGCTAACACCGAAGGAGGTAAAAGTTAGTGATTATTGGGCTGTGTATATAGGCGGTGGGTATGGCCCTCTGTTTGATGTCGCCAATAGTCAAGAGCTGCAGTCAATAATATCGAAAATTTATCAAGCTGGTGGTGTGATAGGTGGCGGTGGTCATGGCTCTGGTGCATTTGCTAATGTTAGGCTACCTTCTGGAGAGTACCTAGTAAAAGGTAAGCGTATAGCTGGTTTTCCTGACTCCACGGAAAAGTCTAAATCATGGGCAAAAGAGGGTTCTCTACTACCTTTTCTGGTTGAGAGCCAGTTAAATAAGAACGGAGCATTTGCTCAGAATAAAGAAACATTGAAAGATAAGACCGAGGTAATTATTGATCAACGTATTGTATCAACAATGTTTTTACCTTCGGCCGCGAATGTAGCGAAAGAAATGATAGGACTTCGTAAGTCGAATGCAGTCGAAAAAGCGGCACACTGACACACCCTACTGAGCTTGATGTTAATGGCGGCTGTGGGCAACTTTGAGCCAATTCATTTAACATTAACTGCATGGCACTGTCTCAATTCGGGAGCAGTTTTTGTTAGATCAAGTGTAAATTTCCACAAATAAAGCAACCAACAACTAACTTACTTTGTCTATTGCTCTAAACCGCCGTAATTTCTGGCATTCAACAGCTTACCCAATAAGTATCTACGCTCATGGTGTGTCAATCTGGCGCTATGAAATCGAGCTTATGCGAGCCTGACATCTGGGCTTTACTCTTTTAATTCTATCCCACTGTTAATCTAACTGAGTATCAGCACACTCTTCAAATAGGCCAATCCGTTCTGAGAGAGAGGCACATAGACTATCCGCCTCGGCACTCCTTCCTGTTTTTCTAAGAATTGCAGCAAGCTTGGTTGTGGCTTTGGGCTCAAAGGGTGTCAGTTTTACTACACGGCGATACCAGCGTTCTGCATCTGCCTGAGCCCCAAGTTCATCGTAACTATCGCCAATTGCAATGCCTAAGGCTGCTTGCCAAGGCCCTACCTTTTGAGGCTCCTCTGTGTATACGCGGTCCATCACTGCGTAGGCTTGTTCAAAGGCACTGTTTGATAGCTCGCGTTCACCTCGAATCAAATAAATTTCTCCAAGGTTGATCATTGGTGCCCAGGCATTCTTGTCTATTGCAATTGCTTGGCGGTAGATGTCTATCGCTCGATCTAGATCACCCTGTGCTGAATAGGTAAAGGCGAGCGCTTTGAGAACGCTGGGGTCATTAGGAGCAAGGCGAGCAGCACGTTCAGCCAGAGCCGCCGCTCTGGATAACAACGCGCGACCATCGGCCGTTTCTGTCAGCCCACTGTTTAATGCTTTTGTTAGAGTGGGCGCATCAACCTGAGGTTCACCCGGTTTGTTTTGCCAGCGCACTACCCGTTGAACCAAAGCATTTGCTAAACCGGCTTGAGCACCCACATAGTTTGGATCGTCGGCAATAACTCGTTGGTAAAGTGAGATGGCGGCCTCGTTATCTGCACGGGTAAACTGCATATAAAGGTTATCTGCACGGCGAGTCAATTTTGCATTTTCGGTTGCAGGCGCATGACTCAATTCTGTTCTTGTCTGCTGATATCGTAGGCCTAGCGAAAATATTATGCCAATAATAATAACGCCTAGCGCTATCTTGGCCGAATAATGTTTTGTAGCCGTTGGTTTGACCACATTAGCGATCAAACGATATCCGCGTTTGGGAATTGTCTCTATATATCTTGACGCGTTGGCTGTATCGCCCAACGCGCGGCGAAGTTTTGAGACAGCTCGGGCCAATGAGTCTTCACCAACGACGAGTTCTGGCCATAGAACCGATTCGATATCTGCGCGTGAGTAGACTCTGCCGGGTTCGGTTGCTAACAGCAGCAGTAAATCCATCACCTTTGGCTCTACATTAGTTCTATGCGTGCCTTTGAACAATGAACTTATCTGAGGCTCGACACGCCAATCACCGAGCTTGAATACTCGGGCGGTTTCTCTATTTTTTGATGCGAGGTTGGTCATTCGTATATAGTTTGACAAGCACCTAAATGACTCAGTCAGGTTTTCTTCAGGTTAAAAGGAGCCCTCCAACATGGATATTAGTGCGCAGAAAACAATAGCATAAGTTTCAATTACTAACGATCAAATAGTTTTTATGAAAACATTATTATCTAATCTTTTAATGTCAGCGATTATTACCTTTAGCGGAATAAGTCTTGCTCAAGAAAGTGTCGACGACTGGAATAAAATGATTCCTGTGAATGTTCTGAAATCGGATTTAGGTCTATTGTATTCGAGGCTAGTTAGAGCACACCCAGACCTGTATGTGCATCGGCCTAAAGCTGAATATGATAAATTCTACACGCAGGTGCTAAAAAGCATTGATCGTCCGCTGAGCCTATTTGATACGCAAATCTTATTTCAAAAATTTGCTGCTTTTGGCGATATCGCACACTCAAGGATTGAGTTTCCGGAACAAGTTTTTAGGCGCTTTCGCGCTGAAAATGGGCGAATATTTCCTATTTATTTACGTATTGTCAAAGGCCGAACTTATGTGGGAGAAAATTATTCGAACGATCAGAACGTAAAGGTCGGCGACGAAATTCTTGAACTCAACGGAATTCCGTTATCGGATTGGCTTGCTAGAGTCGCCACTAATGTTTCGGCTGATACGGCATACATTGCACACTCTCTTCTTGAGTTCACTTTCCCGAAATATCTATGGCTAGAACTTGGCGGGCAAGGTTCGTTTGAACTGTTACTTAGAACAGCAACTGACGAACCGAGGTCACTTAATATTTTTGCGCGAACTCAGAGCGAAATGCAGGCAGCAGCTCTTAAACAGCCAAAGTCTTTTAGCTTAAGTAGCGACAAGCGAGCCTCAGAAATGTTGAGCCCGAAGATAGCCTATTTGCGCCCAGGGCCATTTTACAACATCGAGAATCCAACATCTGCCTGGGACAATGCGAGCTTCATAGATTTTATTGATACAGCATTCATGAGCTTTACTAAAAATGGAGCAGAAAAATTGATAATTGATCTGCGCACCAACCCTGGCGGTGACAATTCATTCAGTGATCATATGCTGGCATGGTTTGCTGATCAGCCGTTTCGGTTTGCATCAGAATTTTTAATTAAGTCCAGTGATGAAGCCGCTGCGTCAAATCAACAACGGTTAGACTCTAACCCTGATGCCACGGAAGGTATCTCACATTTATTTGCCAAAAAGTACGCAGAAGTGCCGCGTGGAGAGTTGTTCAGTTTTGAAATCCCCTACGTTCAACCGCTTAATGAGCCGAGGTTTCATGGCGAGGTATATGTTCTTATTAATCGACATAGTTACTCGAACGCCGTCAACGTGGCAGCCATTGTTCAAGATTATAACTTTGGTACCATCGTCGGAGAAAAAACATCGGATATGGCGACTACCTATGGCGCTATGGAAACCTTTCAACTAGATGCGACAGGCATATCAGTTAACTTTCCCAAAGCCCATATCATTCGGCCGTCAGGGGATAAGCACTCTGATGGAGTAGCTCCGGATGAGCCGCTAGAAACCCCAATAATCTCAAACCAAGAAGATGTGGTTCTAGAAGAATTGCTACTACGTTTAAAGTCTGAAAAATATTATCAAAGCAACAATATCGATAGCCATCCATAGCAAAAAGATCAGGGTTCTATTTTAGTGGCTTTAATAAAAGGCCTGGGTTAGAAAAAAGCTGTGTCTTGATAGTGTTTGTCGAACAAGCGGTGTTTTCTATACTAATGTCGGTCTAACCGCAGTTACGGGCACTCACTATTTTGACGATAAGTACCAACGCTCATGACGCGCCAAAGTAGCTATATAACTGCTTTGGTCGCGCCAATTTTAACCAAGTAGCTAAGGCTTGCGTCTGAACTCAACATCAGAATCCGCCGCCAAGTAAATAGCCGCCGCATAGGCCGCTACGTTTTGCGCTAATTCATCGGCATTAATCTTGTCTAATGTGTCATCTGGTGTGTGGTGCAAATCGAAGTAGTCCATGCCATTCTGACTCAATCGAATGGTTGGCACGCCTTTTTGATCTAACGGAATGATGTCTGGGCCACCGCCTTTAACATCACTTCCTCCGCGCACGATGCCCAGTGGCGACAATATTTTGCCAATCTCATCGATAAGTAAGGTTGCTTCGTCACTTACATTGGAATTTAATTGCCAGATCGACCCTGCGCCGAAGTCTGACTCGGTCGCTAATACGTGATTATCGAGTTCACCCGCGTGTTGCTTGGCATAGGCTTTTGCACCCAACAAACCAACCTCTTCGGCACCAAACATTACCACTCGAATTGTTCTCTTAGGTCGCTTCGGCAATTTTGCAATTAAGGCCGCGGCCGCGGTGGTAATCGCCACGCCAGCTCCGTCATCGACGGCGCCAGTGCCTAAGTCCCAACTGTCTAAATGGCCGCCAATTAGCACAATTTCATCTGGCCGCTCGCTGCCAATTAGATCCATCACTACATTGCCGCTGCTGACTTCACCTTTCCATTTTGCACCCGAGTTAAGGTTAACCTCTAAAGTGCTACCGAGGTTATGTAAGCGTCGTAATTGATCGGCATCTGGGTTAGACAGAGCAATCACCGGAATAGATGCCCAGTCACCTTCCTTAGAACTCATCATTCCAGTGTGTGGAAAACGGTGTGAGTCGGAGCCAACCGACCGCACTAATAGAGCACTAGCACCGCCACGCTCAGCGTGTTGCCAGCCTATTCGGCGTCGCTGATTCGCTTGCCCGTAACCTGCGCCTGTTTGACTTTTAACCAACATGTCGCCATCAACGAAGGCGATTTTACCTTTGAGTTGATTTTCCGTGACCTTTTTAAGATCACCAATCGATCGAAAATAAACAAGCTCTGATTTTACTGAGCCCTTGGATGCAGCTCCGCCACCTAACGCGGTGCCATACAATTGCTGAGCATAAGGTTTGCTTAATGAAATGCTCAAATCACCCCGATCCCAAAACGGCATCTTGAACGACTCGACACTGACCTTATCAAAACCCAGTTCTTCAGCTAAATCTTGGCCCCATTTTCTGGCTCTTGCTTCAGCTTCTGAACCAGCCATTCGAGAGCCGACCTTAGTGGTTAACGATTCGACAATGCTGTACGCAAGATCACTTTCAAGCGCTTCGCTAATAAGTGCTTTAGCATTTGTTTTTTGCTGATCGCTTAGAATGTCTTTAGCCGTCGCACTGAACGTTGCGGCGGCTAAGCCTAAGGAGAGCCCGTATTTAATAAATTTATT
>JAESTB010000126.1 GCA_016763815.1 Arenicella sp. | reverse complement strand
TTGCGTAGACAACCGCGTTACCACGACCTTCATCAAAGTTACCACCCATGGTTATGTCGAAGTTGAATTTCTCGCCATCGCCTTCAGTAGTAGTGTCATACAAAGCGCTGATTTCAACGCCTTCAAAATCGTCGATAAGTTGGAAGTTCACAACACCGGCAAGAGCGTCTGAACCGTATACCGCTGATGCGCCACCAGTAGTAACGTCAACCTGCTTGATCAACGAGCCGGGGATCGAGTTTAGATCGACAACGCCCGTTTGAGTTGCAGGGATATAACGGCGTCCGTTAACCAGAACTAGTGTACGTGATGTACCCAAACCGCGTAAATCAACTCGCGCAGTTCCGTCACCAGGGTTGTTTGAACTTGGTCCAAACGAAGGCAAGGTTTGCGGTAGTTCGGCTAGCTTTTGCTCAACATTCAGATTGCCTGAAATTCTGAACTCTTCACCAGTTACAACCGATACTGGCGTTACTGACGCTAGGTCTGGTCGTCTTATTCGTGAACCGGTTACAACTACTTCTTCTAAATTTGCTTCGTTTTCGACTTGAGCAAACGCTACGCTGCTAACGCCGCCAGCTAGGATTGTCGCAGAACTAACCGCGAGTGCAATCGCACTTCTTTTAAATGGGTTTGAGTAATTCATTCTCTCTTGCCTCTAGTAATTAAGGTTTATTTTGAATTAAAGGGTTCGTAACCAAACAGAGTAAGCCCGACTAAAATGCACATTCGAAACAAGCCAATCCATTAATTGGATTGAGTTTGAGTCAGTCGTGAACATCGCGATTAGGTTTACTTCTTATTATCAGGCGAGCTACTTCGAAGCCAAATAACAAGGGGTCACTTAATCAGCATTGCATTACACGTGGAAAGTAAGCGTTACTAATTTGTAACGAGCTTATTACAAGACTGCCGATAAGACAACCTGTCGACAAGACGAATTGTCAACAGAACGAATGTTTGTTCTGATTTTAAAGGGCAAGACAGAATATTATTCTGATTGCTGTGTATTAGTGTTAAATTGACTGTTTGTAAATGAAGAAAAACGGTCGCTGAATCGGCGGCCCACACCTGAGAAAAATCGCATTTGTGATTTAAGGGAGACCTCAGCATAACTCTCTCTCGGTTAGCTTAAGAGTCGGCTTGCAGCCAGGCCGCCGCCACACAACTGTCGTTACGGGCTCGCTGATCAATAGCCACTGCAACCATTTTATAGCCAGAAAAGTTATACCCGCAAAGAAGCAACAAAGTCCCTCTTAAGTTAAATCGGCATGGAGAGCAAATTGGCCATTTCGGCCTGAGTGAAATTTAAACCTAAGGAAATTCATTTGATTTGTGATAGTTTTGCCGAGTTGCAGTTTATTTTCATTGTATTCAGATGCCAATAAACCAAGCTAATACACATGAGCTCAGCCTCTCATACCAAAGAAGTGAACATCACAGGGGGAGCGGGGCTCAAAATATAAATATAAAGATAGGTAAACCTATGACTCCATCAAATACCAACCCATTGAATTCCGCATTCTTTGGACACCCCAAAGGACTACAAACTCTGTTTTTTACCGAAATGTGGGAGCGCATGAGCTATTACGGCATGCGTGTATTACTAGTTCTCTATATGACCGCATCTATGCAGGAAGGCGGGCTACAACTCACCGTTGCCGCTGCCGGTGCCATTTATGGCTTATACACTGGCTCGGTCTACTTCATGGGCTTACCCGGTGGCTGGATTGCCGACCGGCTAATTGGTGGTCAAAAAGCCATTTGGTACGGAGGCATTACGATAATGATCGGCCATATCATTTTGGCTATTCCTGTCGATGGCACATTTTTTATCGGCCTAATTTTTGTGGTCCTAGGTACCGGTTTGTTAAAACCGAACATCAGTGCGGTCGTCGGTCAGCTTTATTCAATTGAAGACAACCGCCGAGATGCTGGCTATGCCATCTATTACATGGGCATTAATTTGGGCTCATTCGTTGGCTATATTGTTTGCGGTTATCTATCAACAGCGTACGGCTGGCACTGGGCATTTGGCGCGGCCGCCGTTGGCATGGCCGTTGGCCTAATTCAATACCGAAAAACAATTGGAAACTTAGAAGGTGTTAGTGCTGAACCAGTTCAGCTCATGACCGATGCAGGCAATCGTAATAGTCGTTTAGTCATCGGCGCGTTCCTAGTTGTACTGGCCGTAGTAACATGGCTAATGATCACTGGCGCCTTAGTGTTTGACCCGATTGAACTAGCTGAAAGCGTCGCCATTATCTTCACCGCTGTATTCGTTATCTATTTTGCGTCTATCTACTTTTTGGGTAAGCTCGATCGCCGTGAGAAGCGTGGCATGCTGGCCTTGTTGCTGGTCTGCGTTGCATCTGCCTGCTTCTGGTCAGGTTTTGAGCAAGCGGGGTCAACCTTAAACTTATTTGCACAAGACTATACCGACCGAATGATTGGCGGGTTTGAAATTCCGACCGGTTGGTTTGGCTCTGCAAACGCGTTGTTTATTGTTTTATTGACACCTTTCTTTGCCGCGCTTTGGATCAACCTTGGTAAGCGCATGGTGACACCCGCCTATGGCATTAAATGCGCTATTGGTTTGATGATAATGGCGAGTGGCTTCATCGTTATGTATTTCGCCGCGCAGATCGCAGCAACCGGACTTAAGGCGGCACCATTCTGGCTAATTATGGTTTACTTTCTCCACACTGTTGGCGAACTTTGCCTTAGCCCCATTGCCTTAAGTGCCGTAAGTAAGTTATCGCCTCGTCGATTCATGGGCCAAATGATGGGCGTATTTGTATTAACCTACTCAATTGGCAATATCATTGCAGGCTTATTATCCGGCAGCTTTGATCCCAATAATGTTGCTGAAATGCCGAGTCTTTACGGTCAAATTGCAACGTTTAGTATTGGCATTGGTGCGGTCATCCTGTTGCTTGGTTTATTTACTAAAAAGTGGGAAAAAGAAGTGGAGGTTGTGAGTCAGTAGTTAGCGACTGAACACAAAATATCTAATGAAATTAAAAGCAATATTTTTATCTGCTGCGTTACTTAGCTCGCCACTGGCAATAGCCGAAGATGGCCATCGTAACGCTAAAAAAGAGAGCGCTAAAGAGTTCGTTGCGCGCATCGAAACGCAAGGTCAAGCGTTAGCTAAAGAAGTGGAAGCGGCTTATTGGGTTCGCAATACCTATATCACCGATGACACCGCCGTTCTGGCATCAAAGGCCGGTGAACGCTCATTAGCGTTCTCCAGCTCCGTGGTTGAACAAGCCAAGAAGTACAAAGGCAGTAAAATGGACAAGAACACAGCTCGAGCAATCGAGTTGATGTTACGCGGTTCATCGGCTCCTGCACCTAACGACCCTAAGCTACAAGCCGAGCTTGCCGCTGTGCTGACTGAAATGGAGGGCAAGTACGGTGCAGGCAGCTATTGCAATGAGCAAGGTGAATGCCGTGAACTGCAAGAACTTGAAGCCGTATTAGCTAACTCTCGAGACTACGACGAGCTACTTGATGTTTGGAAGGGCTGGCGTACTGCGTCACCAGCTTATCGCGAAACCTATCAGCGGTTTGTCGAGCTAGGCAATCAAGGGGCTAAAGATTCAGGCTTTAAAGATTCGGCCGACGCTTGGAAATCGAACTACGACATGAGTCCAGCTGAATTTACCGTCGAGGCACGACGTTTATGGGACCAGGTGAAGCCATTCTACGATGAGCTGCATTGCCACGTTCGCGCTAAACTTGGCGAGCAATACGGTGAAGATAAAGTGCCGCAAAATGGGCCGATCCCGGCTCATTTGCTAGGCAATATGTGGTCGCAAACATGGGACAATATCTACCCGATTATGGAACCGTATAAGGGCGTAGCATCACTCGATGTTACCGCGTCTTTAAAGGAACAGGGCTATGACGAACTGCAAATGACTAAGACAGCCGAAGACTTTTTTACCTCACTTGGCTTGCCGTCACTACCCGAGAGCTTCTATAAAAACTCAATGATCAAAAAGCCGCGTGA
>JAESTB010000125.1 GCA_016763815.1 Arenicella sp. | reverse complement strand
TGATAAACAGGTTATGGAGCTTATGAGCGTAGAGTCGGTTACTGCCGGGCTAATATCACTATGCGATCGAGACGCGCCAAACCGAAGCATTCTGTGTGCAGGCGCGGGTGGCTACGCGACGACTCATATTTATGAGACTGAAGGCATTTTTCTGCCGAGTGCACAACAAACACCCGAGAATGTAAGGGCAAATATAGATGCTATTAATAACCCTGAAGGTGAGAAAATTCTGATCGCTGGCTTTGAGCAAACAAATAAATTTGTCGAGAAAGCCGTGGCATATGTTAAGTCTTTGTAGAGCCTCTCTTATTTGGCAACCTTCTAAACGGAGCCGCGCTTAGAAGATTGCATAAGGGCTGAGGTCTCAATAATAATAAATGCTTAAATAGTGTTAAACCTAAAACGTAAAAATGAGGCTGCCCTTTCGGCCAGCCTCTAATCCACGTGTGATTAATTACTAGAGTAATTTATTATTGGAATTTATTAGTTAAAACTGATCTCAATAGGGAAGTCCATATCACAGGCAATGCCATTGCATTTAGCGGGCTCAAATTTAACCTGTTGCAAGCGTTGCTCGATATAGTTAACCAGCCGTGGGTTGCCGCTGTTGTGCACGGTAACGCCACTGACAAAGCCCGAACTATTGACCTTGGCGGTAACATTTAAGTCGCTGTTGTCGCCAAACACTTGGTTAGCATTGATTAATGGTTTGTAGACCGCTCGAAGACCAGAAGTTGGGAATGGTGGCGTGTCATTGTTGCGCAGGTCATCAAATTTAGTTTTAACTAAATTTTGTTGTTCAGCCGTTAGCGCATCAAAACGTTTGTTGAATGGGATTGTCGACGTCGCATCTATCGATGGTATTCGGCTGCCGGTTGGTGCCTCGCCTTTTAGATAGAAAAGCTTGCTTGGAGTAACCGCTGACCGGGCTTCGGAGGTGCCAGCGTGAGCTGCATTGATGCTGAAAACAAAGGCCGCTGAGATAGCGAGTAGTGTGAACTTTTTCATGATGGCTCCATGACTAATTTAAAGGTTAGTAACGGACACCGTTATTGGTGTCTCTGAAATCTTAGATGCGTAGTTTCAGAGAATGGATTCAGAAATTGTCAGTTTTTTTATCTAGTCGACAACATGTACTTCACGTAAGACACGTTTTAATAAGATCAACGCTAAGCAACAAGCGAGGCAATTAGCAATTGCAACACCGACAAAAAGACCTCTAATTCCGAATGCGTATGAGCCGAAATAGGCCAGTGGGAAATACAACACCGTGAATCTTAACAGGTTTATATATAGAGCGATTCTAGGCTTGCCCAACACGTTCATCGATACATTGACAAGAATTACGACGCCAGATAGACCGTAGCTTATTGGGACAATAAGGAGAAATAAGATAATAGTTTCTTGAACTACCACGTCAGCAGAGAATAAAGCGGCGATAAGATCTGAAAAAGACACAGGAATTGCATAAATTGCTAGTTGCAAAATGATAATGAATTTGAAACTTAGTTTTAACGCTGCCGTGATTCTTGCTGGCTTCCCGGCGCCTAAATTTTGTCCAATAAACATCGGTAACGTCGATGACATGGCGTAAACGATCATCAAGCTTACCGCCTCAATACGGCTGCCGACTCCAAAGCCTGCAACGGTATCGGTTCCGAAGCGCGCGACTAATGTAGTTAACATCGCCGAAGTAATCGGTACAATCGCGTTCGCCAGAACGGCTGGTATTGCGATATCAATCAGCTGCTTAAAATTATCTTTGAACCCTTCTAGCGATGGTAGCGAGGAGAGCAATAAACGTTCCTTTATTGCGAGTTGATAGAGGCCAATTAGCGATGCTACCGTCACCGCGATGACGGTGGCCAGAGCGGCACCTTGCATTCCAAGCTCTGGAAAAGGGCCAAGGCCAAATATGAGTAATGGGTCTAAAATTAAATTTATTAGTGTCATACTTATTGCGATAACAGCCGATGTTTTGGTATCGCCTAGTGCTCGAAAAGTGCTCGAGCATACTTGGGTGATCATCAATAGTACTGTGCCAAACAACCATATTTGCATGTAGTCGTAAATGTAGGGTAGCGTGCTTTGATCGGCGCCGATTAATAAAAACACCCTCTCCAAAGCCAGTGTGAATACTAATGTTACTAATAGCGCGGTAATCGTCGTGAGATAAAAACCGTCGGTAATAAGCCTTGCCGCCAGCCCCATGCGTTCAGCGCCTATAAGCTTTGAGGTCAATGATGAGATTGCCATTCCCAGGCCGAGGGCAACGCTGGTTACGATGAAGGTAATTGGCATGATGAAGCCGATGGCAGCTAACTGGTCGGTGCCGAGGAAAGAGATAAAATAGCTATCGACTAAGCCTAGGCTCATGATCGCGATCAGCGCAAACAACATCGGGATTGTCAGCCGAACCAGGGTAGGGCCGATTGGCTGCGAAATGATTTCGTCACGGCGTTTTGAGGTCTTAATGCAGCTCTCCTACTGGTCTCTGATCGAAGATCTCGAGTCCAGGATCATTTAGATGATCGATTTTAAGGTTGGACACTTTCCAGTACAGCCCGAGCATTGCCAAGCGGGATGCCAGCGGCGTGAGCTTTTTCAATTGCCTCATCAACACTAATTGACCCTGCCGGTATTTCGCCTAATGCCCAGATAAACGACGATCTCATTCCACTTCGACAATGAGCAAGAACACCTTCATCTGTAGCATCGACAATCGCCTTGAAGTCTTCAACCAAACTAGGGGGCATGGGTTGGCCGTTGGCCATCGGTAGATAGTGATAGCTGATTCCATATTCAGCAGCGAGTTTGGCCGCATCTTCGGAGCTAAATTGCCCAGCTTCTTCGTTATCAGGACGGTTGTTGATGATCGTTTTTATGCCGTTGGCCTTTAGTGACTCGAAGTCAAGCGCGGTGATTTGTCCACCAACATAAAGTGTGTTGTGAAGTTGCTTCATTTAAAGAGTCTCAGCTGAAAAAGGTCAGCGTTTTAGTTTGAATTTTTTTACTAAAATCTTAAGGTTATCGAAGGTTGCTTCGCGTCCCTCGGCAATGTCATTATACCTCAAGCGGTAATAATTTTGCGTAATGTGGTTAATCTCAATAGCGTGTTCTGGAAATGACGCCGCTGTCCGACGGGCGAATTCTTTTGGCGTTTCACTGGCCTCTTTTTCAATCTTAAATCGTTTGAATTTTTTCACAAAGCGAAGGTATTGTGCTTGGGCTTCGCTACGCTTAATGCTTCGAGGAACCAGCTGCCAAAAGTAAAGGAGTAATAGCGTTAAGGCACCAGCGGCCATCAATAATACAAGCACGGCTACACTGTTTCGGTGTTCTACACCGAGCTTTTCTAGCAGTTGACGTTGCGTATTGAAGTCATAATTTACAACCCACTTATTCCACTGGTAGCCGGCATTTTTCCAGCTGTCTTGTAAGCCTCTAAGTACCTTGCTGAGACCGGTTGGATTGAGCAGGTTTGCCAGCGCTCAACCGGTGTTGTTACTACCTAAAAGCCCAGACTCCCATAGCTCCATTAACGCGTCCATACCATACTTGATACGCTCTGGGCTAATAGTGGCGGTTGGGTCTACGCGTTGCCACCGGCCGTTAACCCAAACCTCACTCCAAGCGTGTGCGTCAGAGTAGCGGACTTCGATAAATTGATTATCATTGACCGATGTACCACCTTGGTAGCCGACCACTACTCGCGATGGTATTCCGAGCATGCGCATGATAATGGTGAAGGCGCTGGCGTAGTGCTCGCAATAGCCTTCACGCGTATTAAAGATAAAGTCGTTCAACGGCTCATTTTCGTCCAGCGACGGCGGCAGCAATGAATACATGAATGGATTGTTCGCAAAGTATTGGTATACCCGCTCAACGACCTCGGCATCGTCTACGGCGCCGTCTGACCATTGTCTTAGAAGCCGCTGTAGCTTTGCGCTTGGCTTGCTTTCTAAATCCAGTAGGCTGCTTCTATCGATTGCAGCGGCAAAACCAGCGACGATGTTTTCCGGCGACGAGCTGGTAGCCGTTGAGGAGCCCTGATAGCTGAATGGCCCCGCCTCTGGACGTGCAAGATAAACTGAGTAATCGGGTAGCGTCTGGCCTTTACTTGAACCGCTTATGTAGTCTAGATAGGGCAGATATTTATCTTTGCTCTTTTCGTGAAGAATTTGATAGCGCCATTTCCCAGCTTGGAGACTATTTGATTGCCTTATTTTTGTGGCGACCGCGAAATCATTGGGATCGGGTTCGACCACACTCCATTGAAAGTTACGCTCGATCGGCATCGTTTTGGCTCGCCAATACATTTGCGAGCGCTTTGGAATGACACCGCCGTTGAACTCAACCCGAAAAGCGAGCTCATTATTAAATGCTGAAGAGGCCATTTCACCGGCGACTAAGCTATCACTCAGGGACGATGCGTTGTTGGATTTATCAAATGAGGGCAGAAAGCCAAAGTCACCTTGAATTCTAGGAAAAAAGAAGAACAAGATGATCGCTAGCGGTAGCGCTTTAGCAATCATCGATGCGCTAGTTGTTAGGGTGTTTTTGAGTGAGACTTTGGCCGGATTGGATATTTGAAACAAAATACTCGTTATCGCAACGGTATAGAAAATAACGATAATAATATTGGCGATCGACGAATTAAAGAGAAAGGACGAAGCGCCAAGGAAGTAGAGCAGTAGGGACACAATGTAGTAGTCGCGAAGCGACTGTGACTCTAGAAACTTGAGTGCTACTAGCAGGATCAGAAAGCTGATGCCGGCTCGTTGCCCATTCCAGCCGCCATAGGCGTAGATCACCATGCCGAGGCTGGCGATGGTGAGTATCATCATCACTAGGCGTGGCGGTATCGACAGCTTACCCAAGATGATGGTTGTCTTTAGCGCAAAAATCGCCAATGCAAACAGCGCAATGGATAGGTTGGCGATTTGAAAATGAACCAATACGGCTACTCCAATTAGCCCAGCGAGTTGCGACAACGTGTTTCTTCTCGCCTCATAAGTTGGTGGTTGCGAGGGCATTGGTGGCAGTTTGCTGAGCAATAACTTTAACGGGTTGGTCAATTTAGCCATTTTCTCCCTCACCTACGACGTCAATATTATCACCCCATAATGCCAATACTCTCAAGCAGGCATGATAGTGATTCATTCCTTTGTCGAATTCAATAGTGTGGTTTGGCATCTCCAATTGATACCGTTGGCCATTTTTTTCGGCGTTAATCACCCAGTAACAAAGCTGACTTAAGCGATCCTCGGTGTTTAGTGACGATGGGAGCGTGAACCAACTCAAATTGACCGAGCTATTGCTGTGGTTTTCATATTGGATCGAGACTAGCTTGTTGGTCTTTGCTAGTGATGGCCAATGAATGTCACGCATGCGGTCGCCGGCTTGATAATTTTTCATGCCTGCATAATCTTCGGCGCCAAGACGGACATTTGCGGTAGCTTCTTCTCTACCATGGTGTGAGCCATCTTCGGGGAAAGGTACCAAGTCTAGCGGTTGAGGGTAGACTAGGCATCTCTCGTCGGAGACAAACCGTTTGGTCCAGCAAAAGAAAATACCAATCGGATATAAAGAACTAAGATTCACCGGCTCGCATGGGAAAAAACCGCGCTGGACCGTTGGCAATTTCACTTCAATCGTTTGCTGGTCGCCACCACCGAGCGTGCTAAGTTGATGAAAGCCGCCAGCGATTAGCCAAACCGCATGGCGTGGTTTACCACTTGGGTTGGAGAGCGTTATTGGAAAGACTGCTGGGCTTCCAAGAAACACGGATTTACTCGGGTGGCTTGCTATGGTCAAGCCGATCACATTATTGTGCGTATAGACCATCGCGATTAAGCCAACCGCAACAAGTATGAATAACATCATAAATGCCGATTGATTGTCGAACTTGACGGCAATACCAAATAGCGCCGCGAGAATAAGTGCGAAGTACCAGCCAACTCGAGTCGGCAATATATAGAGCGCTTTTCGGCCGATGGAAAAATCAGACATGATTAACTTGACTAGTCAAAATTAGGGTTATCGATAGTGACGGTTTTATAACACTTCAACGCCAGCTACAAGATCGCTGAGGGCGGCACTTGAATCACCTCCATCGTTACAATGCAATCGATGCGCTGCGGTGTAGCTAGCAAGCAATTTGATGTCGTCAGGTAGTACGCTGTCACGGCCCTCGACATACGCCAGCGCTTTTGCCGCTCTTAGCCATTGCAGGCCTGCTCTAGGCGACAAGCCGTTGATGAACTGACCGCAATCTCGGCTTCGCGCTAATAACGTTTGTAGGTAGTCGACAACGGCGCCACTGGCGTGTATTTGCTCTACTTGCTTGACCATGGCGGCAACCTCTTCAGAGCTGAAAACGGTTGAAACGTCGCTTTGTTTGTTTTGCCCTAGCAATAATTTTTTTTCAAACTCATCGTTTGGATAGCCGAGTGACAGGCGCATTAGAAAACGATCTAATTGAGATTCAGGGAGTGGGAATGTCCCACTTTGTTCTAACGGGTTTTGAGTTGCGATCACGAAGAATGGGTCGTTAAGCGGCAACTGTCGCCCCTCGACTGAGACCTGCTGTTCTTCCATTGCTTGCAGCAACGCACTTTGGGTTTTTGGGGTCGCGCGATTTATCTCATCGGCAAGTAGTATCGATGTGAACAAAGGGCCTTTCTTAAAATGAAATTTCTTGCTTTCCATATCAAAAATGGTCATGCCGATAATGTCGTTGGGCAGCAAGTCGCTGGTGAATTGTACGCGTTTATAGGGTAAGCCAAAAAGCTTGGCTAGCGCATGTGCGAGCGTTGTTTTACCGACACCCGGTATATCTTCAATAAGTAAATGGCCGCGCGCAAGCAAGCAGACGACGGCAAGTTTGGTTGCCAGTGGTTTGCCGAGAATGATGGAGTTAAGTTGTTCAAATAAAGCGTCCAGTTTTTTCATTATGTATTTTGATTTTCTAGGTAAGTGTGATCGAGTGATTGGTTTTTACTGCAGGGCTTATATTTTGCCCAACGTATGTATCGACCAACGCGGTATTACCAAATAGGTGAAAGCTGAAGCGAGTATTCTACAGCCAGTTATTTGATATCACTTCAATCAACTGATTTAAATTGCTTTCGACGCTTTAACCACCTAAGCAACGGAATATGGTGTCGGTTTTGATTATAAAGGCTATCGATGAGTTCAATGTTGTCACGTAACTTCTGCGCTAACAGTGTTCGATTTCGGCGGCCACAGAACAATAGTTCGTCGCCAAGCTTGAGCGGCATACTTGGGTCAGGAAGTAGGTGACTCATGCCGCCTCTAAGGAGTAGCAATGGTATACCTTCGGTGCCAGGCAGTTTAGTATTCGAGCTTACTTGTTCAATTGTTAGAGATTGTTGACTATCAATGAACTGTAAAATTGCCGGTGCACCATTGGCGTCAATTACTAATCGCCAGGTTACCGGGTCATTATCATTGGTCAAGCGACAAATTTCTGTGATCAGGTCATCAGTCGCTGAGTGTGATAGTGAGTAAGAGTACTGCAAGAACTTTGTCACCAGAGGTCGAGAGATTATGGTAAGCACTTCATTGGCGACCACTTGACTGCGGCGCATAATGTAATCATATTTCGCATGCATAAAAAGAATATTGTTCGATTCTTGGCTAACATGCCCTATGGTCACAATATCGCTATTAAGTTGCTTAGCCGTAATCAATATAGAAAGATTGTTGGCATCGTCATCACTAGCCGCCACGATAACGCTGGCTGATTTTATCCCGGCCTCTATCAAGGTGTTAGCTTCAGTTCCGCGACCGATAATACTGCCCTTCGGCGCGCCGCTAGCCTCAGGGTCAATATCAACTATTGTCATCTCTATATGCTGATCGTCTGAGTAGTGTTTTACCGCTTTACCAAACCGGCCATAGCCACAAATTATCCAATTCCCTCCTGGTAGGCCTTCATGGGTAATACGTTCGTTTATATGCTCGGCACTGTGTTGATTAATAAACCAATTATGGATCCGGTGAAGCGCGGGGTTGGTCGTCAATAAACTCAAGCGGCGGCCAAAGATTAGATACGGGTTGACTATTGCGTCGGTTCCAAACGAGGCCATGTTGTCGGCTTCGTCTTGAATTTCAGAGCGGCAGATAACTGGCATATCTGGGTTAACCAGTTTACTGGCAACGGCAATTTGCAAGTTTGTGTGATCTTCTTGAGTAACGGCAATAACACCACGGCAACAAGGGTGATTAATTCCTGCAGCAAGTAAGTTATCTGGGTTAGTTATGTCGCCGCTGAGGACGATTGCTGGGACACTTAACTCCTCAAGTTTAAGGCTGTGCAGGCGTTCAGAATGCAGGTCAATTATTACCGCCTGAATGCCCAGCTCTGAGAGGCCGGTGACAATTAATTGCCCGGTCTCGCCGTAGCCGCAAATAATGTGAAACGGTCGGTCAATGCGTTTGATACTTAATTTGAATGCGCGCTGCGCCACTGCGTTAATGAATGTTTCATCTTGTGCAAGCTTCAATACAGTGCCAATGCTATACAGCCAAGCAATGACCGAGGTGTATATACAAACCAGCACCCAGCCTCGCTGAAAATCGGTGAAAGGGTAAGGGAGTTCCCCGAAGCCGATCGTTGTGCCCATGAAGCTGACGAAATAAAAGGCGTGAAAAAAGCCCATACGCCAGGGTTCCCCATTGGGGTCGACTCCCGGTATTAGAGTCATGCCGAGTGTTGCAACGGCATAAACACAGATTAAAAAAATCAGCGGTGTCCGCAAACGGCGTAATACTAAAAAGAAAATATCAGACACGGTGTCTCAACATGCTTAGGTAGTTGGGTTTACTTAGGCTACTTACGTATCTGACCGGTTTCGATAATCAATAACACTACCGACAATAAATTGGCAATTAGAGCCCCACCGGCTAACGATGTTACGGTAGCCATGGCTGCTGGCGTTATCGAGCCTTGGTTGACGGTAGATATGCCCCATGTGATCGCCGCGGCGATCAGCAATAGGTCCACCACTAAGCTTGACGCTAGCACTGTTGAGCCGAAATGAGTTCGGTCACCAAATTTCATTACTGTACAGATCAAACTAACGATTAACGCCGCGAATAGTTCGTTGACATGATGATGTGATGCCTCAGATAACTCTCCAATAAAAAAACTAAAATTTAAAGATAAGGCTAAGATTATGAAGAACGCGAAGATAACTTTTTCGAGATTCATGCAAGTTTCCGTTTGGTCGGTAATGTTTTAAGTGATCAAAAATTATATTTTATCGAGATAATGCTGACGATCTAAAGCTCTGACAGTGAGGTCGAGCTTAGCACACATTGGATTAGGCTATAAGTTGACGGTGCCTGCTGTGCCGGTATCTTTTTAGCGCAAGTTGTATGATGTTTATTATAATTTAAAGAGCTACGCTAGCGGTTGCTCGAATACCTAAAATTGTATACTATTCGCGCGCTGACAGAGGGTCGTAAATAACGACGTCAAACCTAAGAGTTATGGTTTTAGACCTTTAGGATTTGATACGTTTATTGGCACAAGCATGGCATTTTAGATCACGTTGGTATTAGTGGCAAAAACGACGATGTCTAGCAAATGTGTGTTCGGAACCCAAAGGTTTTAGTTAAGCAGCGGCCTATTTAAGAACGAAAAGGGCAATAAACTAAAACTAAAAAGGTAATATATTTCTTCTTTATAGCTAT
>JAESTB010000124.1 GCA_016763815.1 Arenicella sp. | reverse complement strand
AATTGTTTATGTCTACTATCTATCGATTTTTCATTTCACGTACGCTCTTATTCATACTAATCGTCGTTTTATTGAGTGGTCTAGCCAGTGCTGCAAACCAGCCTAGCCAGGGCAATGCTGAATACCAGCCCTACCACGCGCTCTCAAGCCATGAGTCTCAAAGTCGTTTATCCCGCTTTCTAAGCCGATATTGGTACTGGAGATATTGCTGCAATCGAGCCGTGACTATTGCCGGAGGCGATAGTTTCGAGTCAGGCGAAGCGCTCGAATTAACCGCAGTATTACGTCGGCAGAGACCCGGCGCACGATATTCATGGTCTCAATTAGCTGGCCCAGCCGCCGAGTTTACTTCGGGTCATAGGCGAAAAAATGTGTCGATTAAGTTACCCACAACCGGCCAAGAAGAGACGCTGGTATTTAAGGTGCGCGTCAAATACGCAAATCGATGGCCGCGTTACGCGTTTAAAACCGTCACGGTTAGAGAACCAGTGGTTCCGGTATCTGTGATTTCAGGAAGAATTTTAAGTGTCGACGGGGTTGCCATTAGCAATGTTACGATAAACGCAACCAACAGCTCAGGCTCATCCGACGCGGTGCTCGCTCAATCCGATGCAAACGGTGAATTCTCACTGACACTAGAACCTGAAACCCAATTCGTACTGCAATTGTCAAACCCGAATTTTAGCCAACAAGTAATACCGGTAGTTTCTCCGTCAGCCAACGCCGAATTTAATCTGAATAATTTAGTCATGATTGCGCGTGGCAATATTCACTCAATCGCAACTAATGGTCAACAAACCGTCGCCGCCCAAGATGGTGCCAGCGTCACCTTTGATAAAGCTAATTTTGTTGATGCCGATGGTCAACCGTTAATCGGCGATCTGCAATTAACCATCACTCCGCTGGACGTGTCAAACACCCGGTCAGTAAGCGCCTTTCCCGGCCTTTTCCTTGGCGTGCGCGATGGCGGCGTTACTCAAGAAATGATTGTCAGTTTGGGCACAGTAGAATTTCATTTCACCAGCAACGGCGAGCCAGCGAGTTTGGCCTCAGGTGCAACAGCCGAGATTCTAATACCGATCTACGTGAATCAATACCCGAATGGTCAGCCAATTGAAACCGACCAAACAGCACCACTGCGATCACTCAATGAGGCAACCGGTATCTGGAACCAAGAAGGTATAGGCACCGTTGTAAAATCAAGTAATTCACCCACCGGTTTTGCATACCAAGCAACCGTCTCGCATTTCTCATGGTGGGGCAGTGATGTAGCCATAGCCACCACACCAGGAGATACAACCCCAAACACCGGTATAGCAAATGCGATCATTACCGTCAGCGGACCCGCAGGGTTAAGTGGCGTCGCGGTGATCGAGGCCACGGCAACCGGCTTAGTAAACTGGCTCGGCAGCAGTGTCAGCACGGCTGTGAGTATTGGCGGTTCTTCACCGACACTGCCGATACCGGCCAATAGAGAGGTTTGCTTCATTGCCTATTTTTATTTTGATTCAGGCGCAATCGGAACTAGTAACATGGTGTGTGTTAATATGGTCTCAGGGGCGATGTTTAACCTCAACGTAGAGCTAGGTCAAACTGGGCCAATAGATGTCAGCGTGGTACCCGAATTAAGCGATGATACGGCATTCATTCAGGGCTTTGTTAATGTTCAATCTCCTGCTTTGCGTATCGGTGCGAACACCATCGAAACCACGATTAATTATCAACTCCTTTCAGGATCATTACCGGCAGGCTTGAGCTTGGATATCTTCGGTGGCTTCCTTAACCTAATCGGAATACCGACAATGGTCGGGGAAGAAACGTTTGTTATTAGAGCCACCGATGCTGACAATTTTACCGACGATATCACGGTTACCTACAACGTCTCAGCGGTGAGCCCACCGCCAATAATTGAAGAGGATACAAATCGTTTTTTTAGCGGTGTAATCACTACTCCTGGTGGAACTGTCTCAATGAATTTGAATGACCTAGTGTCGAACATCGGTGGGCCAATCAGCCAATGGAATGAAGTAACAACTACTTCAGACCAAACTGAGTGCATCAATATGTACGCTAGCGCTGGAGTAAAGGGACCATCTGCCGACTTGCTATTACCCAGTTCTGCCGTTCTAGACGAGCCTTCCGGAGAACTAACATTCAACAGTGCCGAGTTTTGGCTTGGTTGCCTTAACGCGGTTAATAACAAAGGTAGCTCTACGTTTCTGTTTGGCTTCGAAATAGTTGAGTAAGCAAGAGAGTAATTAGGTAATAGAGATTTGGGGCAAGTAAAGCTTGCCCCAAAAGTATTGGTACCTTGACTATTGGTGAAAGGTCACTATTTAGCATATGTTAGTATTTGTATATCAATATCTCGCTTATGATGTTATTCATTGAGTGACGATACTAATTGAACACTCATTGAAGGGAGCCTTAACAAATGCCGAGAATAATTCGACACGGACATGGTAAAGCGATCATGTCAAAAGAGTTTGATAGTTTGTGCCATGAAGACAGGAATACTATCGTTCAGCAAGTTCGAGTCACCGGCCGCACAAATTCAGATTCGCTTAAACCCATAACACTAAGGAACGGACGCTCTGTAACTGTACGCACACGAAAATCTGTCGGGACAGGATAGTTTTACCGAGTAAACCTAAGTCTTTTCTAACCAAGGCTTTTCGACTTATTAATTCAGCAAAGGGAATTTGTGCAATCAAAAATTTCTAAGGTCTCATTATGAGTGGTCTCGCACTCAGCGCGGTATTTCTTTTTTTACTGTTAACACCCGGGTTACTGGCTACACACCGCTATTACACCCAAGCCTCGTATTCTAGATCCACCACCCCAACCCTATCATTTGGTGTTGAAAGTATTTTAGCCGCTGCATTGCTGGTGTCATTGCCTTTGCATGTTCTCTGGCTCACGGCTATTCATTATTTAAATCTCTATGGCTTAGAAATTGGCCACGTAGATTTCAAGGAAGTATTCGATATTTTATTAGGCAATAAGTTTGATAAAAACGCGAACTTATATTTTCCGTTTCGTAATGCGCTCTTTTTAAAGTTTTTGTCATATATATCATCTCAGTTGCTTTTGATCTGGCTTGCAGTCCCAGTTTTCATGAAGCTACTAGATAGAAATTTTGAATATAGCAAGAAAGGTGCATTAGCCTCTAAGGGCGCGACATGGTACAAGGTTTTCACCTACATAGAAGAGGTCGGTGAATACGGCGTTGATGAGTTGCCCAACTTTATTCTGATTGATTTAACCTTGGAACTAGGTGGTGAAACTTATATCTACAGTGGCGTATTGGATGACTACCAATTAACAGACCAAGGCGACTTGCATCGCATAATTTTGCTAAACGCATCCCGCAGCCAGATTAAAGGCAATGGAATATTAGACCCCGTTGACTTGCCAGGAGAGTACTTGGTTCTAAATTGCGACAATGTTCAGACTATTGTTGTTGACTACGCTTGGTTATCTGTTGATGAAAATGGGGGTGAATCGACACCAGAAGAAGAGCCTGTAGCGTCGAATAAAAGCATAACAACTTACCTGCGTGAAAAATGGGGTCAAGTAAAAAGCAAATTTCAACATAGGTTAAAGAACGCAAAGCGCTCCAAATGATCGGATCAGTCCGCTTTGACTAACCCTTCCAAGTTTCAGGCTTCGGCCACCACTCACCCTCACCTAAGAAATTAGTCACCATGTCCCCAAGGCTAATATCAAACACGTCTTCAATTGCAGCTTCACCACTATCTCGCCGGTCTGCCTTATTGGCAAACGCTACAAAAGCATCATAATTTTCGGCCAGATTGGTAACCAAGATCCTCGCCAGTTGGTAGCTTAATTCCGGCCCGTCATCCGGCCGAGAAAAAGAGTCGCCTCGCCAAAATTCTTGCATCTTATCTTCGCCCCAAAACGCTTGGTGCTTATCAAACATTTGACGGTCCAATGGTGGAGACGGGAAGCCGCAAATCGCAGCTTCCATATTAACTGCCAACCCCTCGTCCAACCACGTTGGCAATTGAAGGTGGTTAAGCAATGCATGCGTCATTTCATGTGCGGCAATAGGCTCAGCATTATGTAAATCGATATTTGGAAACACAAAGTGCCCATAGCCATAGTTCAGATACATGCCAGAACTCAAGCCGTACGTACCCTCTTGCGGCCCATAGAAACTTACGTAATCGTAGTAATGATCTATATCACCAAATATAATGACAACATGCTTGCCATAGCCCTCATCATTGGCAATACCCGCTAAGGTCGAGAGTAAGTGACGCCGACATTTCTGCAAATAATCAGAGAACGTTTGGTTATAGCGCGCAGATTGATCGCTCAATACAATAAAATCGCTTGTTTCAGTTTGTCTATACCCCGACGGCAAGCTAGCGGCTAGTTCATGCATCCATTTGCGGGCGATATCTTCCCAGACTGCGTTCAGGTTGTCATTGCCAAAATGAGCGTCAGCATATTTATAGATACTCGCCCAATTTGGTCGGGGTAAGTTTTGGTGGAAAGTCAGGTGCCCTTTAATCCAATTATTGTTCATTTTTAGGCCTATGTTTAGTAATGATTAATACGGTTTGACCCCTTAATTAGCTAAGCCATTGCTTAGCAGACCCAAGCCTTAAATTTATTACGTCTGGTAAGAGCTGTTGCGCTAAGTATTCCGTGCGCTTTTGCCCTTGTTCAGTTAGGTGTGGGTCTTTTGTTCCATCGTCTTGTTTTTCAGCGTGCCGTACTAAATAAAATGTGCCATCGGCATTGGCCAGGCTCATACCCAAAGCGCTATGTAGGGTTAGTAGAAAAATATTTTTATCCGTAAATTCTCGAATTGAGTCTATTTTTTAACAATAAAATACTTAAGCTGCATTAGGGTTTTAAACCCTTAAATTCAATTTACTGATTTTCCAATAAAGCAACTTCTTCACCTAAATGCAAATACGTCTCAACGCCATCTTTAGTATTACGGAGTATATCTTCAGACGGGGTCCACTTTCCCTTCTCACCTAGTAAAATAACAGTTGATCCACCGAATAAGAAGTAGCCCTTTTCATCGCCTTTACTGTGAGGCGTGGCCTCATCATGGCTTTGAATGATTTTACCCACCATCGCGGCACCAACTTCTATATAAGCCAGCTTTCCAAATTTTTCAGTATCAAGGATTGATGCTCTTCTTTCATTAACTATAAAAATTTCGGGCTTTGACTTTAACGCGAGCGGATTGACAGAGTGGTAACGTCCTTTAATTTGGAATCTATCTAAGGTCTCTCCCGATAATGGATAATGATAACGATGGTAATCAACAGGACACAGTCTGGCGATTAAAAGTGGCCCTCCTTCAAAAGTTTGTGACCACTTTGATCCTCCGAGAAGGCCCTTGGAATTTAACAATTTCCCTTTTACTGGAATTTTAATGCCATTGTTAATTTCTTGGTGACCAAAATATCGTGCTTCACAAAAAGCAGGCATGGTATTTTCATCGTCAACAAAGTCTCTTTCATTCGCTTCAAACTCTCTTATAAAAAACTCATTGAAGCTCTTGTAAGAGTTCTCTTTTTTCTCAGCCGAAACTGAGCCCTCTTTATAGATTGATAAATCAATATTAAATTTTTCAACAAACCCTGGCACTTTACTCTTTGATATTGACCAATTTTGGTAGCAACCATACAACTGACTAATTGGCTTAGAGGCAATAACTGGCGCTAATATTTGACCAAACGAATTGTCATAAATAAATTTAATTGCACTGTCGCCGTATACAAACTCAGTCTCCATACTTTGAGTCGATCTATTAAAATAGTTAATTTGGTTATTAGACATTTAGATCCCAGTTAAAAATAAAGCTGTTTGATGGCAATCATATATAGATTACTCGAAGATAAGTGAAACTAATTGTTTATCCAAGGCCTTTAGGCCACTAGATCTTGATATATTCGGTCAGCCTTGTTCATCGTTGCAGCCAACATCCAGATTTAGAACGCCTTGAAGATGTACTCTTTGTATTTAAGCGGGGCACCCATCTCAAGTCAAAGATAATTCACTGCGTAAGCAATAGCTTAAGCACTTTGTTAATGAAAAGTGAAAAGCCAAATTTATCCCGCCGCTTCTTTCGTAACTCAAGGCCCTGACTTAATTGGAAGTATCTTAAACTGAGTCAAGCGAGCCATTCCATCGATTGAAACAATTTGGTACAGGCTTTCGTATTCGCGTCTATCGATACAATCAACCGCTGCACAACGCCGGGTCAACCACAGCCTTTTAGCAGTAGGTGTTTGTTTAAGATGCCTACTTCGGTGCTTTCATGCTCCATTTTAACAAACAGTAACAACACTAACTCGTGACGTAGTCGCTGTAGCTAACGCCCTCGTCACGCAGCGCGTGACGACCAACGCTTCAACTAAAAATTCTATTT
>JAESTB010000123.1 GCA_016763815.1 Arenicella sp. | reverse complement strand
TTTCCGGTTAAGCACATGCCTATTACTCCGACTCCAGATACCTTTCGCTCAGCTTTAATCAACTTATCAGGTAGCCGCAAAGTTGCTTAGCCAATGCCTGGTAACTCTTGGATAATAATCACGGGCGGTCCGTTACCGCGTTGGTAGACATCATGTCGTATCGTTTTATTATTAATTGTCTCCGCAGAGAAACTGGATTTTTGATACTCCGAAATTTGTGTGGGCATAATGTCTATATTTTTTGAGAAGAGTGGTACGTCTATAATTTAGTTTCGCATACATCATAGCGATATTGATAAACGTTAATGTGTGAAAATTTGAACTTAAATTGGCAAAATATAATCCCGAGTTGAGACATTATCTGATAGCTAATAATGGATGAATTGGTAGAAAATTGCCCAAAGCAGTCATTGATAACCAGTAAGATCTGTCCCTACTCTTCATCAGTTCTACAAGTTTGACTCTTGCTTTGGAGAAAAAAGCGACTCTAGCTGTGGTCCATTTCATATTTCCAATGTATGAATAAACTAAACAATTCCTGCAAGTTAGTAATCCCTAGTTTTACATAAGCGTTCTTACGATGGCTTTTCAGGGTCGGCATTGATATGAAAAGGTGTTTACAAATGGACTTTCCAGAGTGACCTTTAAGTATCAATTGAACAACTTCACTTTCACGTTGGGTCAATTGCTCGCTAGCAAAAGCTTCTAGTTGCACATCTAAGCTGGTATCGTTTGGAGTATTGCCTAAGGCATGCTGACACACGGCATCCATTGCGAGTGAGAATAAAGGAATAAACGCCTTCAGATGATCGATATCGTTATCAGAGAAGCCTCCAACGGAGACTGGCTGAGCAAAACTGATTTCAACCATACACTCATCTGAAATTCGGCTAGTCAGCACTAATTCTTCCAGGCCAGAAGGCCAACCTCGAGTAAGAAAACCTATTTCTTCTGCCGAGTCTAGCGACATATTAGTGGCTTTGCTCAGAGCATTTTCGTTCCAATTGTCAGGCGCCAAATCACGCATCCGACGCAAACCTGTTCCTAAACCACTAAGAAAAGAATTGTATACTGGGTTTATCAAATAGGTACTTTTGGTATAGAGCTTAATGGCCTGCTTCGCTTGCTTATCCGAATAGGTGTCACACAAATATAAAGGCTTGTGGTGCCTGCGATTAACAACACATAAGGCTGCTTGAAATTCAATTATGCAAGAAGCCGCTTCCACTAATTGCAGTGGTTTGTGTGGGTCACGCAGAACTTTAGCCAGAAGACTCGAGAGCTTCGAAATTTGATTAGCTTGATAGCTCACAATATCCTATTAATTGTCATCAACATACTCGGGGTAATCTAAATCATCCTTTGGGATGATGGTTTTGGGGTAGCGCACGCAGCTAGAATACTGCTATCGAAAACTGTAAAGGTACAAAAGTATGTTGCCAACTATACTAAACGAATCGGCCGTCGCAAAACTTTTGCCACGAATCGATGTGCAAACCACGCTTCGAAATATGTTTGCTGAGCTAGCGGCCAAAAAAGCAGTTCAACCAGCGCAAACTACAACACTATTTCCGAACTCCAAAGGTGATGTCATCACTTACCAAGGCGTACTGGAAAAAGGCAATGTGTTTGGTGCGAAGCTCTCACCGTACATTGCTGGCGAAGCGCATGCCACCGTAACAGCTTGGACGTGTTTGATGTCTATGCAAACAGGCCAACCTATTCTGCTATGTGATTCGTCCATGCTCACAACAGAGCGCACGGCTGGGACGACAGCGCTTGCGGTAGACTTGCTGTCTAAACGTGATAGTAAGGTTCTCACTATTATCGGCTCTGGGGAAATCGCTTTCGCTCATTGGAAGCATGTCGAGAAATTGCGTGATTGGAGTGAGGTAAGACTATGGTCTCCGCAACTACGTGATAATGCGGATAAACGTCAGAAATGGTCGAATGCTTGTCCGCACATAAAATTTACTGACTCAGCTGAAATAGCGGCTAAAGATGCAGACGTAATTCTATTATGCACATCATCAGGGAAGCCGGTAATCGACACCGTTGAAATAAGCGATGGCGCTCTCGTTACGTCGATCTCAACCAACATAAAACATGCTCATGAGGTACCCCCTGAGTTTCTAAACCAGTCACAAGTCTACTGCGACTATCGAGAAACAACTCCAGACAGTGCCGGCGAAATGGTCATTGCCAAACGGGACCATAATTGGAACACTGACGACCTTATGGGTGACCTGCCTGAACTAGTATCTAAGCAATGCGCCATGCCAAACCGAACCTCACCTGTATTTTTTAGATCACTTGGCTTAGGGCTCGAGGATATCGCCATAGCCAACGAAATTTATATTTCCCATACTAATCAGCAAGGATAATAATATTATGAATATTGAACCATTTGGCGTAGAACTTTGGATGAACGAGTTCGAAACAAAGTGTGAATATAACCTTGCTGAAACCTGTGTTAAAAGCATAACGGTTGCTGAACTTCTGGAGCTGACTGGACAAAGCCAAGATAGCATTACAGAGCTTCTCTCACTTAAGCTGACCTATGGATCTATTGAGGGTAGTGATCGTTTAAGGAGCGCAATTGCCTCACTGTATTCAAACCAAACCGTTAGCAATACCTTGGTAACACACGGCACAATTGGCGCAAACTCTCTGGTGCATCAAACCTTAGTATCCAGAGGCGACAAGGTGGTTGCGGTAGTGCCAACTTATCAGCAGCACTATTCTATTCCAGCAAGCATTGGCGCCGACGTGCATGCGCTAAAACTAAAAGCTGAAGATCATTTTCTTCCTAATTTAGATCAGCTCAGGGCCTTGGTTACTCCAGACACAAAACTAATAGCAATTACTAACCCGAACAATCCAACGGGTAGCTTAATGGACCGCGACATGCTGAATGAAATAGCATCCATAGCACGTACAGCGGACGCCTGGGTTTTGTGTGATGAGGTATATAGAGGGATAGACCAAAGCGGCTCAGGAACCACTGCCTCAATTGCCGATATCTACGAAAAAGGTATTAGCACCGCGAGTATGTCAAAAGTATATTCCCTTGCAGGCTTGAGACTTGGTTGGCTAGCCGCCCCTGAAGAAGTAGTAGAAGCCGTGATGATACACCGAGATTACAATACGATTTCTGTGGGTATGATTAATGATCATTTTGCCGCTTTAGCTTTAGAAAACCACCAATCAATATTAGAAAGAAGCCGAAAGATCACACGTGAAAATTTAGCAATTCTGAGTGAGTGGGTAAATAAGGAGTCGTTGATAAGCTGGGTAAAGCCACAGTCTGGTACGACAGCCTTACTAAAGTATGCCTTAGATGTGTCCTCAAGAGAGTTTTGTGTAAGTCTCCTAAAAGAAACTGGTGTGATGTTGACGCCAGGTTCCGCAATGGATATAGAGGGCTTCGTTCGCATCGGCTTCGCGAATAGTACTGACGTATTAGAAGTAGGGCTGAGCCTAATATCTGATTTTTTAAGCAAGCCTGTAAGTTGAATAATCGGCGAAATTGATAAAAAACTTAGTTAGTTTCAATTTCTTTCGAGAAGTGGTGTTCGTTAGTAATTCGATCATGGAGTAAAAGTGACCGAACGACCGTTTTGAGTATTACACGGCCTTTTGCATAACTTAAATTAGGCTACAGTTTGCGCAAAACCAGTACCTGAATGTAGTTACACTCAACTTTCAGCCTATACGATTAGATTGCCTTTCATATTTTGGGTTATGTCTAAAACAATTTTGAGATGCACTGACAGAACGTGTTTTTCCAAAATCATCAGTTATAGACACAATACATGAAACCCGATACCAGATCCCTCGAACATGGACTTCCTCTAGATTTTCAAACTGAAAGACGGCTTCTATCCGATCTACCAATCTGAGAAGGTGCATGCTATTTCGTTCGAACCTAGCCTTAAGATTATGCTGATAGGCACTCAATGGTTCTGGAAGCTCTACGTTGGGACAAACAAGTACTTTGATCTCTTTAGCGCTAACCCTCTCAGCATAGGAAGTAAGAATGCCTAAGCTCCAATAGCCATCAATATCATTATTACGACAAACACTGAATGTAGCCATTCCATTAGCAAGCGAATAAAGTTCTCTACGGCGAGGATTTGATATCATAAGATTGGGCTCAGAATAAAACTAGAGTACGTCCAATGTCAGCTTTGAGTATTTAAGACTCATTTGGTTATGTCAATGGGCGAAAGTTGCCCAAAACGGTCATTCACCCAAAGATGCTTTACCTATATTAGACAGAATTTATGGCTAAATAGATTGGTCACTTTCTAAAGATCTTTTCGACTAATACCGGCTCACTCAAAGTAGCAGACTCGATCAAGACCGCTAGTTGTTCGGCTCGTTCAAGATTGCCATCGCCAGCAAAAGGAACTTCAAAGTATTTTCCTAAATCCTGTTTTACTAGCGCGCGTGCAATCACATCCTCATCAAGTTTTACAGTAATCACTTTTCCTAACGGGTAAATGATCTTATGCAGTTGCTCCAGCCCTTCATCAGTAAGGCCTAACTGTATAAATATACTATCAGCATTATCCGATGCACTTGCGAGCTTAATATGCTGATTGGTGAGATAGATTGTCGGGTCCTCATCTGAATATATAGCCGGCTTTCCGTAGGTCATGGCCATAAACTCGACCAGTTCTTCATCTGGGACTCCCCGTTTAAATATTAACTCCTCCTTTTCCCTGTCATAAACCACAGATGACAAGAGTGAAACTGGGAGCCTATTAAAACGGTCAAGTAGTATCTCAACATCTTTTAGGTTCGAAGTCTTTACTTCATACGCTACATCTTCTTCGACAATCTTAGATACATCATTACATCCAACGAAAAATACCAAAAAAATGAACATTAAGCCAATTTTAAAAAGTTTCAATTTGCTTCACCCCAGATTAGATTTTCGACCTTTGTTTGCCCTTAGCCGTCATTGAGCCTTTCTCCAATTCGATTGATTTTCAAACCTTCTTTTGGATGATATGAAAACCAGATATGGGAGACTTTACCGACTATTTTGTCACGTGGAATGGCTCCCCAGTGACGGCCATCACGACTGTTATCTCTATTATCTCCGAGCAAGTAATAGCTCCCCTTAGGCACTTCGAAATATATATCTTGTTCTTTACTACGATGATTATTATGTTCACTTACATAGCTTTCATTGAGTACCTCATTATTTATCATCAGCTGCCCGTTATTAGTTTCGATCAAATCACCCGGAATACCAATTATGCGCTTCACAAACATGTGTGATGCGTTACTGGGTCCAGAAAATGTCACTAGATCACCTCTAACTGGAGTTCGATCTTTATAAGACCATGTGTCAGATACGATGAAATCGCCAGGCATTAATGTTTGCGACATCGATGAACTTGGAATCCTAAGCGTTTCATAACCAAATAGCACCCCACGCTGAGTCCTAATCAAATCGTTTACAAATAATGAACAAATAATGAACCCCAAATAAATATACCATCTCTGATATTTTTTAAGTTCTTCAGTCTCTGACCGACGAGCGATCACGATTACCGAAACAATTCCTACAATAAGGATGGAAAGTATAAATATATAAGTTAGAGCAAAGCCCAAAGGGGTGAATATAAATCTAGACCAA
>JAESTB010000122.1 GCA_016763815.1 Arenicella sp. | reverse complement strand
GTGTCGCAGCACGATTTTTTAGAGTTTATTGATGTTTTGTTGAAAGAGTGGTCTGAAAGTACTACGACAAAAAGTTCAGACAGTTCATTTTACAAGTCAGTAGACGTAATGGGATTTCAAACTTGATAGAGATTAATTCCGTGAGGCAGTTGTCGTAAATACGGCCTCTAAATAGAAGTGGTTTCACTGTTTTGCTTGCGAAGTAAGTTATTGTTCTTTGTATATTTAAGTCGTTTGCTATAGGTTCATTATATTAGGAATTGATAAAACAGTTTTTGAGGTAATGTCTTAACAGTGTAATAAAGTAAAAATTTTAGTAACAAAATAGGAAGGAAAAATAATGAGCCTTAAAGTATTGATAATAGATGACACCGCGGTTGATAGAGATAACTTGAAGAATTTGTTGCAAAGCAAAGGGTATTCAGTGCTAACAGCCGATGAAGGCGCTGCGGGAATTGAAATTGCGAGAAAGGAAAGCCCTGATCTTGTGCTATTGGACGTTGTTATGCCTGGTAAAAGTGGTTTTGAAATATGCCGAGCGATGAAAAAAGACGGTGAGATAAAAGATATACCAATTGTAATGGTGACAAGCAAAAATCAAAAAGCTGACAAAGTTATGAGCGGTTTGCAAGGTGCAGCAGGCCACATTGGCAAGCCTTTTGACGCGGATGACGTGCTTGATGTTGTAGCAAAATTCGCATAACTCGAAACTAATTTTATTACTGTGACGAATATGGAAACAGCCAGTTTGACTCAAATGTTGAGCCAAGAATTAGAAGTGGAGTCAACTTTTGCCGAAGCGGTCAGGGTTGACGATGTTCGTTATGTTATTGAGATAAATAATCTGAATTTAGTGTTGCCTCAGGGTATTTTGAGCGAATTAGTTGAAGCTCCCCAGTACGCCGAATTGCCCCTCATGCCAGAAAACGTGGTTGGGTTGTGTAATTTTCGCGGTAATTTGGTGCCAGTCTTTAACTTGTATACGCATCTTAAAATGGGCAAAGAGATTAAAGGTAGATATCTAATTGCGCTTGGAGAGGGTGGTAATACCGTCGGCGTATTATTGGAGTCTCTACCTTATATGGTAAGAGAGAGCGAGTGCATACCAACCGCACAAGTACCTACTTTGCCAAATACACTTAACCCTTATATCTCAAACGTGTTTAAGAGAGATAATCAGGTATTGGTTGAGTATGATCATGATGCTTTTTTCGCATCTTTGTGTGAGTGATAAGCCTGATTCTTTAATAGAGTCTGTACTTAGTTGTGTTTCGTTTGTGTAACTGAGCAAAGCGATGTTTGCTTGCGACATATTGGATAAATAATCGGCACAAATAGGAAAAATTTAATTTGACCATGAGAGGTCCACCTTGAATATTCGACAAAAACTATTATTAATTGTTCTTTTGTTAGCAGTAGTGCCTGCGATCGTGATCTCAGCGTCTATTGGCTATTTTAGTATCTCGAGTTCTCGAGATTCGCTGCAAGAAAACGCTCAAGAAAAATTGATATCGATTCGCGACGCACGACAAGATGCGATCGAAACCTATTTTGGTACTCTTAGCGATGAGCTGAGTTCAATGTCCAATAACTTGATGGTTATTGATGCAATGAAAGAGTTTGGGCGTGCGTTTGGAAATGAAGAAAGCATCGTGGCCGCTTATTCCGACGATCAACGAAGTTCAATTTCTCAATACTATGATCAACAGTTTGCTAGCGAATACGGTAATAGAAACCGTGGTGATATACCTGAAACACAATCATTGCTAAACGCGTTAACCGCTAAGAGTGAGTATTATCAGGCGAAATACATTTCACGAAACCCAAACCCCCTCGGCTCAAAAGATTTGTTAGATAGTGCCGGCGACGGTACAGAATATTCGAATTTGCATAATAAGTATCACCCAGTCTTTAGAGACTACCTGAAGCGTTTTGGTCTTTACGATATTTTCTTAGTTGATTCCAATACTGGTGAAATTGTTTACTCAGTTTATAAAGAGATTGACTATGCCACGTCATTGATTTCAGGCCCTTTTAGAGAAGCCGGCATCGGCAAGGTATTTAGAAAAGCAAATACAAGCCGGCTCGGCGATGCGGTGCAGATCGCGGATTATGCTCAGTATTTGCCTTCATACGATACGCAAGCGGTATTTATCGCAACACCGATCTTTGATAAAGGCCAGAAAGTAGGAGTGCTTATTTATCAAGCACCGATCGATCGTATTAATGCGATTATGACCTTAGATGGAAAATGGGCTGAAAAGGGCTTAGGTGCTTCAGGCGAAACCTATCTAGTAGGGCCGGACAATTTGCTGCGAAATGAGTCTCGTTTTCTACTCGAAGACTCAGAAGGCTATCTGCGAGCCTTAGCGTCGTCTGGTGTTGATGCGAGTTTAATTTCATTAATCGAAGGCAGGAACTCTTCGATTGGTTTACTGGCGGTGGATACCCCAGGTACCCAAAAAGCGTTGGCGGGCGAAAGCGGCTTTGAGATTTTCCCGGATTATCGTAATGTGCCAGTGTTGTCGGCATTTACCCCAATCAACGTGCTTGGTACGCGGTGGGCCTTAATGTCTGAGATTGACGTCGAGGAAGCCTTCGCACAAGCATCTTCATTGACTCGTTTGATTTTGATCGCGTCGCTATTAATTGCGGCGGCACTGGCGGCTATCGCGGTATTTGTCGGTTTGCGTTTTGTTAAAACGTTATCTGATCCTATTGCTGAACTTGATAGTACGGTGCGCAAACTATCTGCAGGCGACCTTGATGCGCGTGTTGATGTAACCACTCAAGATGAGCTAGGTGACTTAGGTAATGCACTCAATGGTTTGATGGATGATAAAGTATCCAGCCTTGCTGCAGCGGAACAAGAGAATGAACGACTCAATAACTCTATTATTAATTTAATTAGAGCGCTGAATCAAATTTCAGACAAAGATTTTACCGTATCGATACCTGTATCAGAAGATATTATCGGTACCGTAGCGGCCTCATTGAATACATTGACTGAAGAAACTTCAGACGTATTGAAGCAAGTAGCCATGGTATCCGATCAGGTACTAGAAGTGTCGGGTGATGTAAACAATACGTCTAATTTGGTGATCGAGGCTTCAGCAAAAGAGCGAGATGAGATACTTGAAACGGTAAGAGCCTTGGGAGACTCATCTGTTGAGATGGATAAAATTGCCGAGGATGCAAATAACGCGAACCTGATGGCACAAGAGACGATCGGTTATGCAAAAAGAGCACTCAGCTCGGTGCAAGATTCGGCGGCAGGTATTAACTCAATTCGCGAAACAATTTTTGAAACTGAAAAACGTATTAAACGTTTAGGTGATCGTTCTCAGGAGATTAGCGGTATCGTAAACTTGATTAACAACATCGCAGAACGAACTCACATTCTGGCACTTAACGCATCGATGCATGCAGCATCAGCCGGTGAAGCCGGTCGAGGTTTTGCGGTAGTTGCAAACGAGGTACAGCGCTTGGCCGAAAACGCGAAGCAATCTACAGAGGAAATTTCAACTCTAGCGAACAGTATTCGAACTGAGACGTTCGATACAGTAACTGCGATGAACAAAGTGATTTCTCAGGTGGCTGAGGGTACTAAGTTGGCAGAGCAGGCTGGAGTCGCGATGGAACAAAACGAAAATACAACAGCGTCCCTGGTGGAAATGGTGAAACAGATTGCAGGAAGCGCCATAGCTCAAGCGAAAACGTCAAATGAAATTCGTGATAAGGCAATTGTGATTGAAGTGAAGTCACGTGAAACTGAGAAGTCATTGAACGAACAAAAAGCATCAACCGAAAAACTAACCACGTTTTCAGAAATTTTGGCAGAATCTGTGGGCGTATTTAAGTTACCTCAATAGAAACGGTTTATTGAGTTGGCTGTATGCAGGCTCAATAATTCACGCATTAAATGATATTGATAATGAATAGGGGGGGTAAGTTTTGCCGGATAGTAGACTAAACAGTGTTGTTGAGCTCAGAGAGATATTGAATAGTGCTATTTCGCTGTTTTCGTCAGATAGAGTAGACGAATCTCAGATGATGGCTATCGTGGAGAGCTCATTTGAGAAGCTTCTTAATGTAAGTCATACGTCAGGTTATGAGAGTTTCTCTGAGCTTTTCGAGTTTGTATATGCGAATTGGTCGGAGGTAGATGGCTATGACGCTGAATGCCTTTCTTCAATTAATGATATCCTTGTTTGTTGCTTAAATATATTTAGTAATCCTAGACGAGAAGTCGATGAAGTTGGCCGTATCGAGATGGCACTGATAGATTATGATTGGCAAATTCCTTACTCGGAAACAGAGAGAGTGTCGGTAGTGAATGAGCTTGCTAAAGACGTCTCAATGCTTTCGGATCACCAACTGAACGTTGCAGAATTGTTCGATGTGGCTGAACCGCAAGAGAGGAAGTTCAAGAAAGCCAAAAAAACAAAAGCGCTAGTACAGGAAATCGATAATGATAATGTAGTTATCGAACTTGACGATGGTGTTTCACCAGAAGCTTTTGTCATAAAGTCAGAGTCAGAGTCTATTGAAATTGGCATTCCAACATTAGAAAGTGATGTTAATGAGAGAGGCCAGAAAACACCTGATTCGGTGCCAGTTTCTGTGAAAGCATTATTCTTAGAACTTGAGCAAGATGCCGATAATTTGGCAGAAGATCTTTCGCTCAGAGTTGAAACGGAAACATTTACTAAAACACAGAATGAAATTTTCAGTATCTTTGCGGAAGAACTGGAAGAGATTTGTGAAGAGTTTGAGTCTGATATTAATCAGATGAGTGACATTAGTTCAGTGTTAAAGAATAATGTATCGATAGTGCGAAACATGTTGGATGCGGCTGAGCATATTGAATATGAGGCACTGACTGAAATAATTCTCATTATTTACCAGACTATTGAATTGTCAGGCATGTCTGATGATATTTTAACAGCGCAAAAAATTGTAACTTGGCCTTGGGTGCTCAAGCAATTTTTAGTGAATGGAATAACGACTAAATCAGTTAATATTGTAAATTTATTTATTCAGCAAAATGTTCCTGATTTCACCACTGAAGAAGTGCACGATATATGTCTTAGGTTGAGAGAGCTTAACAGCGAGGCGTTTGAATCTGGCGCGGAAGCACGGCCTAGAATTGCTGAACTTCAGGCATTAAGTTTGACTGTACCTGAGGATTGCGATAAGTCTCTCTTCGAAAGTTTTATTAACGAGTTACCCGATCAAACTAGGGAACTTAACGAGTCGCTAGGGTTATTTGTTGAGCATGATTCGCGCGACGCATTGGATGTTGCTAGGCGAGTGGCTCATACAATAAAAGGTTCTGGTAACACGATTGGAGTTGTTGGCCTCGCCAACATGACTCATCACTTTGAAGATATTTTAGATCGGCTAGCAAAAGATAAGGTAAAGCCTAGCCCCGCTTTGTCCGAAGTACTGTATGACGTTGCAGATCAGCTTGAGGCAATGAGCGAAGCCGTAGTTGAGGGTAGTGCACTGCCTGAGTCTGCTTTACAGTCGTATCAAACGATTCTTGATTGGGCTAATGCAATGGATGGAGACGTCGATATTGCAAATTTGCAAAGTGTTTCCAGTGTGGAGGGCGAGAGGGTTGAAGCTCAAGACAAGAGCGTAGCGGCTCCATCGGCGGAACTTTCGACCAGTGTATTGGCCGAAGACGGTACGAAAAAGAATGGCAGCCAAAGCACAATGAGGGTTACGCAGGCAATAATAGATGATTTGGTGCGTGTGGCTGGCGAGAATATGATTTCATCCGGCCGCATTCAAGAGCATGCGCTGCTTACCAAAGATAGCTTGCAAGGCTTGCGAAAGCAGCAAGCTCAGCTTAATAGTATTGTGCTCGAGTTAGAACAACTGGTATTTGTTCGTGGAGTAAGTTCTGACCATTCTGCAAGCAAAGGTGATTTTGACCCGCTTGAGATGGAGCAATATAACGAGTTACATACGGCGACTCAACGTTTACTGGAGTCATCGGTCGATAGTTTAGCAATGATTGATTCGTCGATTGAACAGACCGTCAACCTTGAATCTGTTGTGCTTGATCAGGTTGAGTTGCAGAAGGAGAATCAAACTCAAGTTCTGAAAATGAGAATGTTACCTGTGTCGTCAGTGGCAAATCGCTTTGCTAGAGCGGTCCGCCAAGCCAGTAGGTTGACCGGGAAGGAAGTCAATTTTCACATAGTCGGTGAAGATACCCAGGTTGATAGCGGTATTTTGCAGCAATTGGTTGACCCCGTGATGCACGTTTTACGAAATGCTATTGATCATGGAATAGAATCTATTGAAGAGCGAGTTGCCGCGAATAAATCAGAGGTTGGAAATGTGACGCTTGTATTTGAACGTATTGCCGATCAAATTATTGTCCGTTGCCATGATGACGGCGCAGGTTTTGATTACGCAAAAATCTTAACAAAAGCTAAAGATCAAAACTTGATTCCAGAATCTCAGGAGTCGTTAAGTGATGCTGAAGCATCTAGACTTGTATTAATTCCTGGGTTTTCAACCAAAGACAGTATTACTCAAGTTTCCGGTAGGGGTATCGGAATGGACGTCGTCAATCAGAGAATTCAAGAAATTAAGGGAAACCTCAAAATAAACTCTTCAGCTGATGCTGGTACAGAGATAATCGTTTCCCTTCCAGTGAGCTTAATGTCTACTCACGCTTTGCTGATTAACTTCGAAGGGCGGTTGATTGCGGTTAGTAATAGAGGTATTGAAGATATTGTTTATTTGGATGAAAACAGCGTTAGCCAAGTTGGTGGGCAAGCCACAATGGTCTGGAATACCGAAGTGCTTAATGTACATTCCTTAGCGCAAGTATTAAATATCTCCTTAGAAGAAGAAACAACAAACAAAATCGCCGTTATTGTTCGGCTACCCAGTGGGGCAATGGAAGCCGTTATAGTTCCGTTTATTGAAGATAGTCGTGACTTGGTGCTTAAATCGTTAAGCGCGTATTTGCCGAAGGTAAAGGGTATTGTCGGCGCTTCAATATTAGGCGACGGTAGTGTGACTCCGGTTATAGATTTGGCTGAACTGGATCTAAACAAAGGTATAAATAAAATTATCAATACAGGTTCTTCGAGATTTGGAGTGGCGATTTCAGCCGACGAAAATGTCAGAAAGAAAACATCATGTGTGTTAGTTGTTGATGACTCGTTTAGTGCTCGTCGCTCTATGGCGGCCTTTGTTGAGGACCTTGGATATCGTGTACTTCAGGCCAATGATGGTGTGGATGCCCAAGAGATAATTGACGATGACACGAACCATATAATCTTGGTTATTACTGATTTGGAAATGCCTAGAATGAATGGTATTGATCTATGTCGTGTCGTTAAATCGCACCCACGTTTAAGTGATATACCTGTGATTATGGTGACGTCCAGGTCAACACAAAAGCATGTAGACCTGGCTATCAAGGCTGGGGTAGATGACTATGTCCAAACCGTTCGACGAAGATGCTTTAGCTGAATCGTTGAATAGCTTAGTTCAATAGGAGACTACTATGGATGACTACTTATCTGGTGTAATGAGTGTTGGCGGCCAGAAATATGCGCTACCGCTTACCGAGATCGATAGTATTGAGTCGTCGTACCAAATTAAGGTGATTGATGATTCTCCCTTTCTTGAAGTTGATGATAAAGGCGTTGCGGTTTACGATTTAGATGAAAATCACAATGTCTTGGAAGATAAACGTCGATTATGCGTGGTGATCGGTGACATCGCATTGATGGCCGATGAATTTGAGTCTAGACAACTGGACAAAAGGCACCTTCGAGCAGTACCAACTTTAGTTGACACAGGTGTCGTCGCGCAGCTGTATTTTAGTACACTTGATAATGAGTTTATTCAAATTCTGCGGATGAGTAGTTTACCTAGTTATTTAGCGGGCGAGCAACGGCCCTATACAACCGACTCATAAGTATTAATAAATGAAAGACGTCCAGGATAAATCGGTTTCGGCATGGTTGCTTCGAATAAACGGGCACGCTGTTTGTGTGGGCGCTTCAGAGCTTAGCATGCTATTGGAGGCGCCTAAAACAGAGCGAGTGCTTGCTGCACCAGCACATTGCAGAGAAGTTATGTTACTTGAAGCTAATTTGTACCCAGTGGTTGATATGTCGAGCCTGCTAAAGAGAGAGCCGGTTGATAGCAATGCGATAGCGCTGATTATATATAAAGAGGAAAATGAGACTCAAGCTAGCTACGGAGCTCTTCGATTTGATTCGATTCCAGAACGCATAATGGTCACAGACGATATGCAGATTGATATGGACGCCATAGATAGCCAGCTCAGAAAGTTTGTTAGAGCAGCGTTTAAATATGAAGATCAATCAGTTGGTGTTCTTGATTTGAGTGAAATATTTAGTTTAAACAATTTTTGATTTAGAGAAGGGGAAATTTATGAGAGTTACTAACTTAGTTTGTATAGCGGCGACAGTGCCAATGCTACTTGCTGCAAATTCAGCTCAGGCTGAAGTGTCTGCGAACGTTGCTTTAACAACTGACTATGTGTGGCGAGGTGTCTCCCAGAACCAGGAAGATCCAGCTCTTCAAGGAGGCTTTGACTATGCTCACGACTCTGGGTTTTATGCTGGTGTATGGGGATCAAATGTTAGTTTTGGCGATGCCAGCACTGAACTAGACCTCTATGCTGGGTGGGCTACCGAGCTAGATAGTGGCTTAGGAATCGATATTGGGTATATTAAGTATACGTATCATGGTGGCGATGCTGCCGATGATAACGATTTTGACGAAGTCTACATAGGCCTTAGTTATTCTGGACTTGGTGCGACGTATTCTATCGGTGATGAATTTGATGATCATTGGGAAATCGGATACGAGCATAGCCTTGGAAGCGTCGATATGTCAGCTACCTACAGCGATTACGATGCGTACGCATATTATCGACTCGGTGTTGCCGGAGAGTTTGAGGGCCTAGGTTGGGCCGTCGACTTTTGGAGTAACGATAGTGATGGTGAACGCATATTCGGTGATGACGCGGATAGTCGTGTGGTGTTTACGTTGTCTAAAGAATTTTAGAAGCGTAGGTCAATATTGAAGGTATGGTTTTAACGGTGCAGATATAGCTTGTTGGCATAACAGGCTATCGATCGTTATCAAGTGAGCACTGGCTTTGCTTGTGTTTGTTTGGGCGTTAGCGAAACATACTTTCGGTATCAGGCTACGCTTTCGAACGAGAACATGCTAGTCGCTGACTGCTTACCTCGCTTAACTCAAATACATAAATGCTGGGAGCTTGAGTTGAACTTTAAAATCAATCCACGTAGCCGAATTAAGCGAGATCGTACAGACAAACTCTCAGCCCCAACATCAATCAGCTAAATTTGGTCAATGGAATTTATGAGCGATAGCTTGCCCTCAGTTAACGATAATATATCGTCGGTGAAGTTTGAATTATCCGAATTGAAAGT
>JAESTB010000121.1 GCA_016763815.1 Arenicella sp. | reverse complement strand
CGCTGGGCGGTGTCGAGCTCGAAAACAGCATTCGATATTGTGGTTCAGCATCTTGGCGATCAACATTTTGAATTGCAAATAGATCACTTTGACCCTTCTCAAGATTCATACCTGGCGGCTAATGATGCCTCTGTGATTGCGCTGCAAACGTCCATACCCGAGAGCCTGCTGCGCCGATATGGTGTTGTTACGCAGTCGTTACCAAACGAAGACTTTGAATATGTGGATAGCATCAAGGGTAACGACAAAGAAGGCCCGATAGAGAATTCACTCTCCGACCTAGAATCCTTTAAGGACAGTTTAAGGGGTTTTGATGTCAGCTGGTATGGCGGGCTTGGTTACATTAAGCAAGCTGATGGCAACTCATATAAATTTTTCAACAGTGTTCTAGATGTGCAACGAGGTGCTAACGACGAGCCAATGTGCAGCCTAATGTCGATGGGAGATACAGGCTTTCTCAATATGGCAACGGTGCTTAGTCCGTCGGCTAAGAAGCTAGAGGACTTACGTCAAAAATTGGAGCGCCTTCAACATGATGACGAACGCAGTTTGGTTTTGTCTGAGCTTAGTTTAACTGTTAAAAGAGCAACCCTTTTGCTCGATGACCGAAGCGGGGTGAAGACTGTAATTTCTCAAGCATCTCCTTCTGGCACGTCTCCGCATAGTGCCATGTTTGTTACGCAATTAAGTGCTCAAGACTTTCCGCTGGTGAATGCAGCCCTAGCTGGCGAATCAAATTTAATGACTGTTGAATATCAAGTTGAGTTTAACTTTCCTAGAGAAATACATGCGTCGCTCAATGCCAACGTAGCTGAACTCAGAGATCATTTACAAGAACGTAGTTTATGGCTTGACGGTTGGGACCACGCATCAGCCAAAGCCTTGTTTGGAGAGCTAATTGATTCACAAAAAATAGAGTTATACCTTCCCACCATTGGTGCAGATGATACACAGCGTAAGGAACTCAAAGACAAATTACTTAAGCAGTTAACCGATTGGATAGAGCGCCAAGCTCAAAGTGAGAGTAATGAGTTTGGCGAGGATGAGCCTGGCTCAAGTTCCGAGCTCATTTCATTAGAAAGAACATTAAAAGTTATCGACTCCGTAGAGCTAAGAATGACTACTGATGCGGCCGACTGGAAAGTTGGCGGAGTAGAATTCTAGTTAGCGTTTACTGAACAGGAATTTTAAGAAACACCTAATTTATATTGACCCATTAATCAAAGGACGACACGAGGTTCAGCATGTTAAGAATTGATCAAGTAGAAGTAATCGACGGAGTAACGGTTTACGGTGACTCAGAAGAGATTCATATATTTTACGTAATCCCAAATCAAGCGAGTTATCGCATGATGCCAGACGGCTCCTTTGCGTATAAGTTTATTAAATATCGCTTCCCCGTCGATCGTGGCGCGGATAAGCCTGCAGGTGGCGGCTTCTTACTATTTGATACTGAATTCGTGGTGCCTGAGGTGGTACTCGAAGGTATTCGTGGAAAACTTCAAACACGGGTAAATCAAAAAGCCGCAAGACTAAGAATCAGCCCAGCACCGCAAGTTGTTATCGGCACTTTAACCTACACCAAGGGTACAGTCGGCTTGATTTTTGCTGGTGGCGGCACCGATAACAGCGGTGGTACGTTTGTTGAAAAATACTCCAACGTTGGTAAGCCATCTTTATATGGAAAGAACATTGCTTCATTTGGCTTAGAGCTAACCCAAGAGGGTGCGCCGTTTTATGAACAAGCTATGCAAGGTCAGGGGGGCGCGGTCTCGGTGATATACGACCTTTATTTTCATGCAGAGCTACCACCAATCAATATTACAGCGAGCTTTCGCGCGGCGGAATTCTATTCATTTTATCAGACTATAGCCACCGATGATCCGTGGTTAGGAGATAGCAGCCGGACCGAAACGCTCAGAGAGCAGATGTATTCGTCGGAGTCGATGAAGTTGGACTTTGATTGGGGGGGCGTCACCGATGAAGAAATACGCCAACCAATTAGGGAATGGGCGTCACGCAGCCTTGAAGATGCCGTTACGCGAAAAATGATAGAGGCCATCGCGCCAGTGCCAGAAGATCAAAGGGACCTACCAGAAGATATCGATGATTTAACAAGAAGCATATCTAGCACTAAAATCTCGAACTTCACACTGCATTACAGTGAGCGTATGCCTGTCGAATGGAATATTGCACCTCAGGGTATGTTGCAAAACATTACAAGCTTAACTGATGGTAATGGTGATGCGGTTGTTTGGGAGGACTATGCTCAAATTGTAGACCTAGATGATCCATTTTTTCGTCAACTTCGAGTCGACACTTATGTTAATGCGGACTTCGAGAATTTGCCTATTCACAGCGTTGAAGTCAAAGTTCTCTACGATGGCAAACCTATGCCAAACCTTGCCGATGGTCAGCCTGAAGGGGAAGTTATTTTAAGAAAGCATGATGATATGGGCAAGTTTGCTTCCTTTATAAAAGATGATGTTTGGGATTATACCTATAGCTATCAGGTTAACTATAAAGGCCATAGCCGGATATTTCAGTCCAAAGAAGTAACAACCAATGAAGGTAATTTGACGATTGGTGTCGATGATGTCGGGATTCTTGATGTAAAAATTCAAGTAGGTGACCTTAATTGGGCCGATGTGGAAAGTGCTTTAGTTACCTTTGAATATGAAGATAGAGGCGCGGATGTCGACCTAATTAAAGATCAGTTTAGTTTAACCAAAACCTCGACCAAGCACCATATTCAAGAAGTTATCTTCGCGCCCATGCGAAAAAACTATAAGTATCAAGTTAAATACTTCATGAAAAATGGAAAAGAATTCGAAGGCGAACAGTTAAGTGATCGTTCATCAACTCTGTTTATTAATGATGTCTTCGGTGGACGTAAAACTATTAGTATTCGTGGTGTCGGTGATTTCGAAGACCGAATTAGCACGGTATTCCTAAATTTAACCTATAGCGATACCGGCAATGAATATGAACAAACTAAGACAGCCGCGTTAAGCAAGGATATGCAGTTTTTTGATTGGACGTTTCCGGTCATCAATGACGGAGCCGGTGAGGTAACTTATAGCGGCAACGTAGTTTATTCGGATGGCACATCTGAAGAGATTGAACCTACTGTAGCCGACAGCAACACCATTTTGGTACCCAAGGCCATTGAACATATTTTAGAGGTAACCGTGGTTCCTGATCTTATGGATTGGACAGTCGTGAAGATGGCCATGGTGAGACTCTCGTACCTGGATGAAGAGAACGACGTGTCGGAGAAGGAAACGCTGGTTTTCAGTGACACCCGCACACCGGCCCAACCATGGACAGTGGAGTTGCGCGATAAAGATAAATCGACTTATCAATACACCGTGACCTACTTTCGAGTTGCTGACGGTAATGTAGTTGTGGGGCCGGTGGATGAAACATCAGACACCATCATTTTAGAACTGCCTTAGTTTTTAAGCTACACACAAGGAGAGAAGACATGCTAATTCTTAAACCCCCTTACTACAATATTGATGGAGTGATTGTATTTTCGGATCATGCGCATGAGCGGCAATGGTTTTACGCTCCCGCAAACCCAAGAATTACAACAAAGTTTGACCCAGTTTTGGATAAAGACATTCCCCAAATTAGCTTGATTAAGTATCGTGGCAATGCGGGCACTGGCGGCTTTCTAAACTTTGATGTGAACTTAGGCTTTCCTGAGGAGAAGCTAAATAAGGTACGCCGAAAAATCAGAGCGCTCGCTCGCTTAGATGAGGAACCACTGCTGGCACCTGTGCCAATTACTGATGGGTCTGTTCGACTTATCATGTTGGGCAAAGCGAGTGACGATGAAGAGCCGGAAGAGGGCGCACCTGAGCCTGAAGGCCCGCGGTTTGTTGAGAGCATTACACACGCCGCAAAGCCTTCATTATATGGAGACAATCAAGCGATTTTCTCTGTCGCGCTGGATGAAAACGG
>JAESTB010000120.1 GCA_016763815.1 Arenicella sp. | reverse complement strand
GCAAGGCCCAACACCACACCGTATGGGATCACGAGCCAGCCCAAGCCGGCAAGCCATTGCCACGATGAGACAAATATCGATAGCAGAACTCCCAGCGCCAAAATTATCAGTGCAGACGGTAAAACTTGACGGAAAGAGACAGGCGGTTGAACTACTTTCATGATTCGTTATCAATCCAAATTAGTGATGCCATACGACCGCACTGGCCATCACGACGATATGAAAAAAAATGATGCTCATCTAGGTATGTACAGGCGTTCGAATGTGAGTAGTTGGTCACCCCAACCGCCGCCAGCCTATGCCCGCAAAGCTGGTAGAGGTCGGCTAGTAACTTATTGCTTTGATCGACATTGTCTTCAATTTTTCTATAGGCGGAATCGGGACCTCCCAATAGCGCCCTCACCTCGGCACCGACCTCAAATTGGGTCGGCCCAATACACGGCCCCGCCCATGCGACAATCTCGGCTGCATGACAGTTAAATAACGCCACGGCGTTCTCGATAATCCCGTTCGACATTCCCCGCCAACCCGCGTGGATCGCGGCAACTTGGTCCCCGGCCTGATTAGTTAGCAGCAGCGGTAGGCAGTCTGCGGTCATCACAACACAGATGGTGTTAGCCCTTGTCGAAAAAGTACCATCAACCGCAGACTCAATCGCTAGGTCAGCATTTACCACACGAGCACTATGCGCTTGAGTAAGCCAAACCGGTTCGCTAGGGAGCGTTAGGTCTGAGCTTAGTTTGCTACGATTTCTAATCACCTGACTATCCTGATCGCCCACGTGCAATCCTAGGTTCATCGAAGCATAGACACCGCCACTTGCACCGCTCAAGCGGGTAGTTGAATATGCCTTAACCGCTGATGGCGCAGGCCAATTTGGAACTATGAATTGGGCACTAGATTGAGAACTATGTAAGACACTTGAACGGCTAATGATTGTCATCGCCACAGGCATCAACTAAACGCTGCATATCGTCGGGCATAGGTCGCTCCCATGATTGGTGCTCGCCCGATGCTGGGTGAATATACTCAATTCGCGTTGCGTGTAAGGCTTGTCGCTTAAAACTTCGAAGCTCCGCTTCTAGGCTTGGCGAGCAGTGACCTGGAATAGCCAGTCTTCGACCGTATACTGGGTCGCCTGCTAGAGAAAAACCTGCATGTGTTAGGTGAACACGAATTCGATGCGTTCGCCCTGTTTCAAGTTGCACTCGCAACAACGTATGATTGCGAAAGCGATCATCGACCCGATAATGAGTGACCGCTTCTTTGCCCATCATGTTAACCGCCATTCTACGACGATCGTGCTTGTCTCGGGCAATCGGCTCATCAATAGTGTTGCCAGAAATTATGCGCCCGTTTACCAACGCCAAATACTCTCGATGCAAACTGTGGTCTACCAGTTGAGCAATCAACCCCAGCCGAGCATTCTCAGTTTTCGCCACCACCATTAGACCCGATGTGTCTTTATCTAGCCGATGAACAATTCCGGCGCGTGCTAAAGCGCGGCTCTCGGGGTAATGAAATAATAAGGCGTTTAACAGCGTACCATCCGGGTTGCCAGCGCCAGGATGCACTACCCAACCGGCAGGCTTGTTAATCACTAACATTTCATCGTCTTGGTAAACCACGTCGATAGGCATATCTTGAGCTTCCCACTCACCCTTGCGGATATTAGGAATAGTAACTTCCAATAACTCGCCACCCAGCACTTTATCTTTCTGTTTAGGTACTTCATCATCAAGCATCACCAAGCCTTGCTTGATCCACGACTGTACGGTACTGCGCGAATGGTCCTCGCAAAGCGTCGTCAGTGCTTTGTCGACGCGCTGACCAAAGAAGTCTTCGGGCACGATGTAGCTGTGTAACTCTGGCGATGATGGCGCCTCTGACTCGACCCTTGAATCGGATTCTGAATCAACTATTGAATCAACTACAGGTGTCGACAACTTGGATATATCAGCCTCAGTATCGGACATAATTTCGGATTTCCTATAAACAGTTTAAAGTACGATACAAATTGCCATACAGAACAGTAATACTCTTCTCTGACTCTAGTTTTCGCGTTATGATTACAGGCTAAATAATACCCCATAACAACAGCAATATGAGCCTTTAACATGAGTCTTTTCCAAGCTATTGAGAGTATATCCATCTCGACATCAGCGTCCTTTTCGGCGCCAGCATGGCAGAAACGCCCTGCTACTCGCTGTTACAAGCTTATACTGCTTGTGTGTATTGCTGCCACTGTAACGGTATGTGGTGGCAATAAAAAGAAGGGCGGCATTGATGAAGACCTAGCCCAACAGCAACTTCAAGAGCTTTATGACAAAGGCAAAACCGCGCTCGATAAAGGCAATTATGGGTTTGCAATCGACTTCTACCGTGCACTTGAAGCTAATTACCCTTACGGTGAGCTAACCGAGCAAGCCAAGTTGGACATGTTGTTCGCTTTTGATAAGACCAGCCAAGTCGAAAAGGCTGTCGAGGCAGCTGATAATTTTATTAAACTCTACCCTACACACAAAAACGTGGACTACGCCTATTACATGAAAGGCGTCGCGAGCTTCGAGAAGAAAGCCGGTAAGATCGATAAGTTTATTAAAGGCGGAAATACTCTTCGAGATCCGAAGCCTTTACGCGATTCACAAAATGCATTTCAAGAGCTGATCAAACGGTACCCAGATAGCGTATACACCGAAGACGCCGAGCAACGTATTGTCTTTATCCGAAATGCACTAGCTGAGCGTGAGTTATACATCGCTCAATTCTATTTCAACAACGAAACCTATGTCGCAACGGTAAACCGTTGTAAGACAATCATTTACAAATACGAAACATCACCAGCGGTTGAAGGATCTTTGATTCTGATGGAAAAGGCCTATATCGAAATGGGCTTAGATGAATTGGCCTTGAGCACCCGCACTGTACTAAATCAAAACTTCCCACAGAACAAGCAAGTGCCTTACAAGAAGAAAAAAGGTTTCTTTGCTCGATTAAACCCGTTCTAGCTTAAGCAGATAGGGTTAGTAAAAAAGCCGTCAACATTGTGGCGGCTTTTTCTTGCCTGCAGAATAAGCAACTTAAGTTACATTAGGATAACTCAGGGGCGAAATAAAAAGTGATTGAAATGCCTCCAATTGAGGCGGAAAACGCGGCTAATAGCGATCGTTGCAGGGAAGCAACTTATTAGAGCAATGCAGGAGCAATTGCCGAGCTATTGGCCAGTTTTTCAACGAAAAGTGGAGGTATCTCAGGCATTTTTATTCGTTCGTCGAGTTATGCTGAGATCTCATTAGATCGGTGCTTTAGGATAAATTAAATCAACCTTTTAGCATCAAAACCTACCAGTCGACCTTAGGCCGAAAACCTGATGTGATCGGGTAGCGACGATCTCGCCCAAAGGCACGCTTTGTTATTCTGACGCCAGGCGCTGCTTGTCGCCTCTTGTATTCGTTACGGTCCACCATTGTTATTACTTGTGACACATATTCCTTGGCGAAGCCTTTAGCGACAATATCGGCCGGCGGGCAATCGTGTTCGACATACAATTCTAAAATTGGATCTAGAATTTCATATGGCGGTAGGCTATCAGAGTCGATTTGATCAGGGCGTAATTCAGCCGATGGTTCACGCGTGATAACACGTTCCGGAATAACGGCAGAGATTCTATTTCGGTACTTGGCTAGCTCGTAAACCAGTATTTTGGGCACGTCTTTAATGGCATTGTAACCGCCAACCATATCCCCATAGAGCGTCGCATAACCGACTGACATTTCGCTCTTATTACCAGTGGTCAATACCATCGCGCCGGTTTTGTTGGAAAAGGCCATCAAACTCAACCCTCGACAACGAGCTTGAATATTTTCTTCAGTAGTATCCTCCGCACGGTCCCCGAACAGTGGCGCTAATTGCTTGACGAAGGCGTCGTACATGGGCTCAATGGACACAACATGATAGTTAATGCCTAACGCTTGCGCTTGCGCTTGCGCATCGTGCTGTGAAATATCCGAGGTATAGCGAAACGGCATCATAATCGCATCGACGTTGTCAGCACCCAAGGCATCGACGGCAATGGTAGTGGTCAGGGCCGAGTCGATCCCGCCAGAAAGTCCGATAACGACTTTTTTAAAACCGTTTTTGCGCACGTAGTCGCCAACCCCGAGAACCAGCGCATTGTAGACACTTTCAAGCATTGCCATTTCTGGCACCATCTCGGTTCCTTGAATAGAAACATCAATCCCGTCGCGTTTAATCGTAACCATACTTAGAGCCTCTTTAAAGCTCTCCATTTGATGCACTACCCTACCGTTGGCGTCGGTGGCAAACGAGGCGCCATCAAACACCAACTCATCTTGCCCACCAATTTGATTGACATAGATAACAGGTGCATTCACCTTCTTGGCTTTGTCGCACACCACGGCGTTACGCTCGGTTATTTTTTTACTGTGATAAGGCGACCCGTTGATATTAACAATCACCTCGGCGCCCTGCTCAATCGCGATTTCAACTGGGCCATCATGCCAAATATCTTCGCATACAGTTAGGCCCAGTTTCACGCCTTTGTAGTCGATCACACATGCTTCAGAACCCGGCACAAAATAACGCTTTTCGTCAAACACACTATAATTCGGTAGATCGATCTTGGCGTATTCATGGGTGATTTCGCCGTCAACAATCATAGCGCCAATATTAAACAAGCCATCGACGGTCTTTTTGGGGTAGCCGATGATTAAGTCTATACCACGCACGCTCTCACATAAACGCTGTAATTGTTGATTGACTCGGCTATTAAAACCTGGCCGCAGCAGTAAATCTTCTGGCGGATAACCGGTTAACACTAATTCAGAACATACTAGCAGGTCGCACTTCATTGCTTTAGCGCGCTCGGCAAACTCGATTATACGGTCAACATTATGCTCTATACCACCAACGACGACGTTGATCTGCGCTAAGCCAATATTAATTTCACTACTCATAGGGTATCTTCTAGTTAATTTGTCGGGTCGCTTAAGCAGCCTAAATTTAGAGTATATAGTTTAAAGAATTTTATGGATATTGTTGTTCACACCAGCTTGGCTGATATTTCAGCTGAGCAATGGAATGCCATGCTAACGGACAATAACCCGTTCGTGCGACACGAATTTTTATTCGGCCTAGAAACCACGGATTGCGTGTCATTAGAGGCGGGCTGGGAAAGCGCTCACATTGCCATTTACCAAGATGACAACAGAGAACATTTGATTGCGGCTATGCCTTGCTATATCAAGTCGCACTCATACGGCGAGTACATCTTCGACTGGTCCTGGGCTGATGCACACCATCGATATGGCTTGGAGTATTACCCCAAGATGTCAAATGCCGTGCCATTTACTCCGGCCACTGGAGATCGGCTATTAGTGAGAGACTCGCAACAACGTGAACAACTCGAATCCGCGCTACTCAGCAAAGCAATCGAGCTGTGTCAAAGCCGAGGCTTATCAAGCTTCCACAGCCTGTTTGTCGAACAACAACAGGCCGAGAAATTACACAAGCTCGGATGCCTAACTCGCCATAGTTCGCAATTTCATTGGCGAAACAGAGGTTATCAAAGTTTCGAAGATTTCTTGACTATCATGAGCTCCAAGAAACGCAAAAATATAAAGAGAGAGCGGCGGCGAGTTGCTGAGACAGGCATTACTTATCGATGGCTATCAGAAGATCAACTCGATCAAACAGCTGTCGACACGATGTATCGCTTTTATGCGAGAACTATTCAGCACTACGGAGCTCAATCGTATCTAAACAAAGCATTTTTTGAATATCTTGCGCAACACTTTAACCAACAAACCCTTTTTCTGTTCGCTGAATTCAATAATCAAGTCATAGCCGGTGGCCTATATTTCAAGAGCGACAACGCTCTTTTTGGACGTTACTGGGGAGCACTTGATAATTTCCATAGTGTGCATTTCGAGACATGTTATTACCAGGCTATTGAATGGTGTATTAACCACGGTTACCAACGCTTTGAAGCCGGGGCTCAGGGCGAACACAAGCTCGCTAGAGGCCTAGAACCGAGTATCACTTACTCGTCTCACTGGATAGCACACGATGGCTTTAGACAAGCAATAGGTAATTTCATATGCTCTGAGCAAGAGCATATGAAAGACTACCAAACGCAGATGAACAACCATTCGCCATACAAAGCCGAAATCTAATGAGCAACAAACTTGAATTCGTAGCATTTCCAGCGGTAGATAATGCCAGCGAAGACGGCCTGTTGGCGATGGGCGGCGACTTGAACCTGAACACCTTGGTATCGGCCTACTCACAAGGAATATTCCCATGGTATAACGATGACCAACCGATTCTCTGGTGGTCACCTGACCCTAGAATGGTATTATTTCCGAACGACGTTAAAGTTTCGCGCAGTCTCTCCAAGACCATCAGAAAGGCGGGCTTCAAAGTTACCTGCAACCAAGACTTTGATGCAGTTATAAGTGCTTGTGCTTTGCGCGGGCAACAAGACTTAAGAACTCCAGTTGAAGATACCTGGATAGGCGATGACATGCATGCAGCCTATTTGACTCTTCACCAACAACACTACGCACACTCCATCGAAGTGTGGCAAGACAATAAGTTAATCGGCGGTCTCTACGGACTAGCAATCGGTAATGTTTTTTTTGGAGAGAGCATGTTTAGCCGCGTCAGCGACGCGTCAAAAGTTGCGCTAGTAACTCTGTGCAAGGCTTTGTCGGTAGCGGAATTTACCGTAATCGATTGTCAAGTCGCCAACGATCACCTCTTTTCACTCGGTGCCATTGAAATTAGCCGCAAGCAATTCCTAGGGCTAATCCAAGATGCTCATATAGACAAACCAATAATAAATTTTTCAAACTGGTTCGAGCAAGCCATCGCTGACGATGGTATAACTACTCGATGAGCTCCGCACACAATCCAATTCGCCTGTTCGAAACAGTGGTCGACGACTGCCCTTACCTAGAGGGTCAGAAAAGCGCATCAATTCTGGTCGACCCTGATCACCAGATCGATAAGAATCTATTTTCAGCCCTGTCGCGTTCTGGCTTTCGTCGCAGTGGCGAGATGCTCTACTCGCCCAAGTGCCCAAACTGTAATGCTTGCGTGTCAGTCAGAATACCATCGGCGGCATTTAAACTGTCACGCAGCCAGAAGCGTGTTTGGCGTAAAAATATTGATTTACGCGCTAGCATTGAAGATGTACGTTTCGAAAAAGAGCATTTCGACATGTATTTCGCTTACCAAAAGCATCGTCACCCAGAAAGCAGCATGTGCGACGATGACACCGAAAAATACATCAGCTTTATAGAATCGAGTTACTCGCGGTCTAAATTTTTATGCTTCAGATTAGACGGCAAGTTAATTGGCATAAGTGTATTGGATCAATTCGATGGAGGAGTATCAGCGGTTTATACCTTTTTTGACCCTAGTTACAGCGATCGTAGCATCGGCACCTATGCAATTTTGTATACGCTAAAGCTAGCCAAAACTCAGAATGTTCCGTTCGTTTACTTAGGTTACTGGATCGAAGGCTCACAAAAAATGGATTACAAACGAAAATTTAAACCCTTACAGGGATACATCGATAGACAATGGCGAGAACTAGAATTCTAAACCCAATCTCCGACAAAGCGCTTGAAATACCCAGTAAAGGCTTTATTTAAAATGGCACATGGGGCATGATAGCCCCGCTTTTTACAATGGTTTAACGGCATAATGCTAACAGCCTGACATAATAAGAAAATCCTAATAGAGTTACTAAAGAGTTAAATATATAACGTGGCAAAAGAAGACCAAATTGAAATGGAAGGCACCGTCATTGACGCGCTTCCAAATACTGAATTTAAAGTTGAGCTGGAAAATGGGCATGTGGTTCACGCGCACATATCTGGCAAAATGCGTAAAAACTACATCCGTATTTTACGTGGAGACCGTGTAACGGTTGAACTTACCCCCTACGATCTTACCAAAGGCCGTATTACCTATCGTAACCGTACTTAGTGCTGATATAGACGTCACTATTGGCGATAGGGTCGATTCACAGCCCTAGCAAATGGCAAGTTTTATCGGCTACTCAGGGATTGATAAGATTTAGTTAAATAAAACACTGGATATTAAAACAGTGCCTTGCTAAGCTCGGGTCATGAAAGATACCGAGCTACTACCGCTAACCAAACGTCAGCAACAAATTTTCGACTTTATTCTCGACTGTATGGTTGCCAATGGCGCCCCACCTACGCGGGTAGAGATTGCTGATAACTTCGGCTTTCGTTCGCCCAACGCAGCCGAAGATCACCTCAAAGCGCTGGATAAAAAAGGCCATATCGAACTTAGGTCAGGTACCTCTCGGGGCATCTTTATAAGTGAATCTGCCCGCTTAAGTTCAATGTTTGACAACGACATGCCAGAACTAGGTAACAGCAATGGAATGGCCGTTATTGGTGATGTCGCCGCGGGCGCCCCTATTTTTGCAAGCCAACATATACAGAAAATGGTCAGCGTTGACCAAAGCCTATTCTCTCAAAAGGCGGATTTTTTGTTAAAGGTTCGCGGGGACAGCATGATTAACATTGGCATTTTTGAGCATGATTTGCTCGCTATTAGAAAGGCCAACACCGCCCGAGATAATGAAATAGTGGTCGCCAGAATCGACGATGAAGTAACCGTAAAACGCTATCGCCGTCACGCGGCGTCGGTATCTTTAATTGCCGAAAACGATAACTATGCACCGATTGAAGTGGACCTACAAACCCAAAGTTTCGCGATCGAAGGAATTGTCGTAGGTTTAATTAGACAAGGACTCTAATAGGTTTAGTCATTGATTGATTGATTAATTATCAATGACTAACGATTTAAATTCTGATCAGAACCTTCTGCACTGCCCACTTTAGGGCGCTAAAATTGTAGCATCGGCAACTAGACGACTGCGAGTTCTATTAGAGCAAGTTTGAAGCTCTACGAATCAAGCTCGTTTCAAGTCACTAGAAGCCAATCGCTTAAGTTCTGGCACATCGCTACTTGAGGTCTCTGCGCCCTTGCCGCTGAGTAAAAGAGAGTTCAATGGCACTTCATTGGATATTGTTTGCCGTAAACTATACCTAAGCAAAGCTCCACACCTATACCCTTATATATCGAGTACGTATGACGACGGTGGCGTATCCTCAGTAGGCGTCCTTAAGCAAAGGGGATGTAGACACCATAACGCGACGCAATATTCAACGCAACCGTTGAATACGTTCCGGCCATTGAGCAATCTCGTTGCTTTGACCCATTGTGTGAGCCTGGCGTTGGCGTTACCGCTGCGAACCAATATAGTCACTCGCCAATTGAGCCTGGGCTCGGAACCTTTGATTTTGAGGAACCACTTGCTCCATCGCAATTCCGAGGCTTGGTGCCATTATCGCTGTTTTATTCGTCACACGCCGCGCGGGTGCAACACGAAGACACTTATCATTTCTTTGTTGG
>JAESTB010000119.1 GCA_016763815.1 Arenicella sp. | reverse complement strand
GTGAACCGAAGTGGGAGGCGACGTACTCGCAAGCATCGCCCATTCCGGAGCCTAGTTCTAGAACGCAGTGTTGCGGCCCCAAACCTGCGTAAGTGCCCGCGTAGTCGAGCAACGCCGGACCGCCTATGTTGGCGAAAATCTTGCCGTCGTACAACGGATCATAGACCGTAAGACGCCAGCGAGCGTCGTCAGACGCATCCCACACCTGAAGCTGCTTCTCTCGTACCGCGGCTGCGTCCTGGATCATTCTGTAGCTCTCCTCGTCTTTACCCGAGTAAGTCGGGCTTGGCGCCAAGCGGTCCCAAAGACTCTCGACAGCCGTTTAATTCGACACGACCAGTTCGCCGTTCTTGTAGGTCTGTACGGCACCGCCGATCGACATGTGCCACTGTATCCACTACGCGCAGAAGTAAACGGCACTGTGATGCGTAACTTTGATCGATTTGGCGACATAACTTTGCTTATGTCAGTTATACCTCGGGCTATTTCATCTTGTACCCGTTGGTCATAGTGCGCTACGGAGTCGATGTCAAACTGGTAGCTTCTAAGTCCATCTAGCAGCTTTCCTGCCAGACTGCCCGGTATATTCCATCCCGACGGAGCAGGCTTTTTACTAAACATTGCATTGTGCATCATCCAATTCTCCTAGCGTTCCCTCAATTGGAACGGCAAATGATAGGGGGAAGGTATTTAAGCATATCGACTTGCACCCACGGTGCTTCTCCTCGGTTGCGCATTTACGCTGCGTACACATCCTCAATTTAGAAGAAGCCTGCTTATTGCTACCCCTTAACTTTCGCAGCGTGGAATTGAACGTGCGCGGTCAATGTGCGTTCGACAGTCGTTTTAATCGCACAGCTGAAACGCTTTCCAGCAATATTCCAGCAACGCCGATGAGGGCAAGGCACGAGACGCCTTGCTGAAAAGTTGTCGCCAGAGAGCGAGGGAACTGCTGGCAATCAATGATTAAGGTGATTGACCTAACTAATTACCGTAAGAGATTAGGGTGTCAGAGATTAGGGTGTCACCCATTGTTATTGACACCCTTTGTTATTTTTCGGTAGGGATGGCCATGACCGTTTCTAATCACGGAGCCTCCGTTATTAAGTGGCTTCCTAAAGATAAAATCTTAATTGAGTCTGATAGCCCTTTTGCTAAGTTCGAAAATATGGAACTGGAACCGACAGACTCTTACAGAATGACTAGTTATTTATCTAGTTCTTGGAATTGTTCTGAGGGTGATGGTGTACGTGCAACTAAAGTACTAAATGTTTTGTCCGTTTTATCGGGATTATCATCAATCTATTGGTGAGTATTGTACGAATGAGAACCCCCGTAAAAGCGAGCACCTATTTAGTAGTAGATGTGCTGTTTCATTTCGCCAGAAGAAAATGCTCGTTGAACCGCTTTTGTAAAAACCTCATGTTTAGTTTCTCTAGAATAAGTACGCATTTTATTGGTAACAACAACTAAATCTGGTCCAATAGGTGTTTCTTCAATTTCAACGCTTATTATTTCGTCACCCAAAGGCGAAAAATCGCCTGCGGGCCTTAAAATTCTCAATGAAACAGCATCGGTACGCCCAACCATTGACTGCGCGCCAGTACTAATATTCGTCATAAACAATATCTCTGGTTTAAAACCAAGGTCTTCGTACATGCCATAGAAGAGTTTGTGTCCGTCTCCATCTTTTATGCTTATTTGAGGATACTCAGCGAGTTTTGCCAAAGAAACTCGCTTGAGTCCATTATCAAGGGGGTGGCCTTTTCTCATGAGAGCACATGTCTTAGGTTGACAAATCACAGTTGACTCAAAATTTTCAGGTAGGGTCTCATCGACCAGAAACGTAACTAGGACATCGATCTCTCCATTCACTAGAGGTGCAAATCGTTGCTCCATCCAGGTTGTTTGCATATTGATTTTTAGATTTGGATGCTCAATCTGAAGAGCGCATATGACTCTAGGGAGTAGAGACCACGATAAACCCTCTTGGCAGCCAACAATTAACTCACCCCTGACTCCCTCATGTGAGGATATGAATTCGTCATCAATGAGCTCCGCATTTTGCAATAAATCATTAGCCATCCCTAAAAGTTTTTTCCCGTCTGCTGTCAAGGTTAGCCCTATCGATTTTTTACGAACGAACAAACTGACCCCATAGTGATTTTCGAGTTGATCTATGGCGTGAACAATGGACGTGCTTGATTTAAATAATGACTTAGCCGCTGAATTAAAGCTCAGCTTCTCAGCTGCCATTTTGAAGTAACGAAGATATTCTAATTTAACCATACCTCATGTTAAACAATATTTGTGTTTATACATAGCTATTAATGTATTTTTTGTATTTAACAATTAGTGCTAGTTTGTCGTTTCCGATAACCTAAGTCTCTCTAGTTAACAGCTATAGGATTAACGGTTATGGAGTAATTAGAAAACAAAACTATGGTCGGAGAAACATTATGAATACAGACAATTTACGTACCAAAACCACAATTATAGCACTCGCTACATTGGTGTCTTGCGGAGCCATGGCAGCAAACGCACAAACTGCTTCTCAAGCTTTACTCGAGGAAGTGGTGGTTACTGCCACGAAAAAGAAGAACGTTGAAAATGTCCAAGACATACCAGCTGCTATCAGTGTTTTTGGTGAAGCGCAGTTAGATGCACTTAAAGTCCGAGATATCACTGACCTAAGTTTTTCAACACCAAATGTCGCTTTAGATGATATTGGCACGGCTAAAGGCACCGCTAACTTTACCATTCGAGGTCTTGGTGTTAACTCATCAATTCCGTCGATAGACCCGGCGGTAGGCGTATTTGTCGATGGTTTGTATTACGGCATCAACGCGGGTGTGATTTTTGATACATTTGATTTGGAGTCAGTTGAAATCTTACGCGGGCCACAAGGGGTTCTGTTCGGCCGTAACGTAACTGGTGGTGCTGTAATTCTAAATACCGGTGATCCAGATTTCGAACAAACAACAAAATTTAAAGCGGCTGTTGAGTCTGGCCTTCGTGGAACCGGTGCAAACTACTACCTTCAAGGCGCTACTACGGGAACGTTAATTAAAGACAAACTTGCTGGCAAGCTAGCGATCTATTATAACGATGATAAAGGGTGGTTTGAGAATACTCTGGCGGATGGAAGCAAAGTTGATTTTGGCGCAAACGACACACTGATTTTGCGTCCGTCTATTACTTGGTTGCCCAATGACAGTTCAGAGATTACTGTAAAGTATGAACACGGTGAGTACTCTGGCGCTGGCCCGGCGGCGCAATCGCATACAAATGGGGCTGGTGTCGACGGACAAGTACGAAACTTCAGTCGAGATAGTTTCGATTTTTCTGTAAACGAAGGTACGTTTAATGATTCTGAATGGGACAACTTGACTGTTGAGGCAAATTTTGATGTCGCATTTGGCGATGGTCGAATTACTAATGTATTGGGGTATCGTGAGTATTCTTCATTAGGATTAAGCGATATCGATGCGTCAAGCGCGCGTATTTTTGATGCGGAATTTGGTTATGAACAAGATCAAATATCTAATGAACTGCGCTACAACGGTCAATTCGGTAAGTGGAATATCACAACGGGCCTATTTTACTTTGAGCAGGACCTCAAATATTCTGAAGTAAGGTTTATCCTTCAAGACTTCTTTGAAAGCATCGGTGGTTCAACATCAGTACGCCCAGGCGGTGGTGTGTTAGATCAACGGACCATAGGTGTATTTGCTACTGCCGATTTTGAAGTTAACGAAAAACTCACATTGAATGCTGGCCTTAGATACAGTGATGAAGAGAAAAATGTAAGCGTTGCGTCAGTACTGCCTGGAGTGCAATCGGATACCAGCTGTCGAGTAACCAATGGCGATTGTAGATTTGATTTCTCTGAACAAACTAACCCGGGTCAAACCTCGTTTGAAACAGACAACATATCGCCAAAATTGGGTTTCAAATATACACTGAGCGATAATAATCGTTTGTATGGACATTGGACTCGATCTTTTCGCGCTGGTGGCTTCAATTTCAGAAACACAGCGTCTGATACCGTAAACTTTGGGCCAGGGCCTTTCCAGGACGAAGAAGTTGATTCGTTTGAGTTAGGTTGGAAGTCTGAACCTACAGACCGCTCGAAGTTAAATATTTCTGTATTTAAAACTACGATTGATGATCTACAGCGTGAAATCAATAGATCGGACCCAGTAGCAGGTGTTATTCAAGTTATTAGAAATACCGCAGATGCCGAAATAACGGGCTTGGAAGTAGATGGGCAAATCGCCATCTCTGACAATCTTATTCTAATGGGGTCTCTTGGATATTTAGACGGTGAGTATAAACGTATATTCTCTGATATTTCCGGTGACGGCGTTGTAAATAGTACCGATTTCAACTTGGGGATACCTCGTTTGGCGGACCTTACTTACAACCTTGGCATTGTTTATGAAAGTGATTTAGGTAATCTTGGGCGCGGAAGTTTTCTAGTCAACTACAGCCATAGGGACGAAACGCCGTACACAGATAATAACCTCGGATTTATTAATGAGAATGATCGTGTTGACGCGACGTTTACGTTAACCCGTGAAAGCGGCTTATCATTCAGTCTCTACGGAAAAAACATTACCGATGAAGTGACTTTTGGTAATGACACGCAATTGCCCGCAACCCTCGGCCCCGCAGCACTGGGTGGCACATTTGCTCCGTTGACTAAAGGAAGGGTTTTTGGATTAGAAATACAAGGTGAATTCTAATTACAGAGACTCTTTGAGTTAACCTCTTTGTTTAAAGGGCAGTAGCAACCGCATTAGGTTATTGTTGCCCTTTTCTCTTTACGACAGTTGAACGACCCATCAAGTTATTTGGTGGTCTGACTATCGTTCAAAAAAACGATAGAAATTCACTTAAAAGACGTTAGTTTAACTATGCCTGACTAGTGAAACTAACGAATAGAACATTGGATAAAAGGAAATAGTTATTAAAATGATCGAAAGTCATATGCAAAAACGCAGTTTTAACCTGATTAAAGTATTGCAACACGCAGCGGATGTTTTTAGTGATGTAGAAGTTGTTACTAACAGTGTTGAGGGTGGGATACATAGAGCGACTTACTCAGAAATTTATTTACGAACCTGTCAGCTTGCGAATGCACTTAAGGAGCTTGGTGTTGAGTCTGGCGACAGAGTTGGAACGATGGCTTGGAATACGTGGAGGCATCTTGAGTGCTGGTATGCGATAGGAGGCTCAGGGGCGGTTTGTCACACATTAAACCCACGCCTTTTTGCGGATCAAGTGGATTATATTGTAAACCACGCTGAAGATAGGTTCCTGTTTATTGATATTAGCTTTGTACCAGTAATAGCGGCAATCGCTGAGCGGCTTCCAACGCTAGAAGGTTTAGTGGTCATGACCGATCGAGAAAATATGCCTGATGTTCCAGAGTTGCCTTTTCCCGTTCATTGTTATGAAGATCTAATTTCGACACAGGAGCGCACATTTCGATGGCCTGAGTTAGATGAAAATGGTGCATCATCTCTTTGTTATACTTCGGGTACAACGGGCGAACCAAAAGGGGTTTTATATTCTCACCGCTCAAATATTTTACACTCAATCAGCTCGGTAGGGCCGGATGTTTTTAATCTATCGGCGCTTGATTCATTCTTAATGGTCGTTCCAATGTTTCACGCCAATAGCTGGGGAGTGGCGTTTAGCGCGCCGATGACCGGTGTCAAATTGGTTATGCCTGGCCCTCATATGGACGGGGCAAGTATTCACAAATTAATTGTGGATGAGCAATGAACAAAATCCGCAGCCGTTCCTACAGTGTGGACCGGCTTACTCGACTATTTAGAATCCGAAGACCTCGATCTACCGTCACTCCAAGAAACAATCATTGGTGGTTCGGCAGTGCCACGGTCAATGATCGCTCAATTCGATAAAGAATATGGGGTGAAAGTGATCCATGCATGGGGGATGACGGAGATGAGTCCATTGGGCACCATAAATCGCCCGCTTCCGTTTATGACTGAACTGAGTTACGAACAGCGGCTTGATATTCAGTGTAAGCAGGGCCGGGCACCCTATGGTGTCGAATTGAAAATAGCCGATGATGACGACAATATTTTACCTAACGATGGTCTTGCTTTCGGGAGATTGTTGGTTCGAGGCCCATGGGTTGTCGAGCGCTATTACAAACAAGCTGGCACCGCGCTTGACAACGACGGGTGGTTTGACACGGGAGATGTTGCAACCATTGACGAGTATGGTTTTATGCAGATAACGGACCGATCAAAGGACATCATAAAGTCGGGTGGCGAGTGGATTTCCTCAGCGGAAATAGAAAATGTAGCAATTGCTCATCGAGAGATACAGATTGCTGCATGTATTGGCGCTAAACACCCAAAATGGGACGAGCGCCCGCTGTTATTGGTGGTTAAAAAGCCAGGCAGTGAACCTACAAAAAGTAGTATTCGCGAGCATGTTGCTCAATCTGTTGCCAAATGGCAGGTGCCAGAGGGCATCGAGTTTATTGAAGAAATGCCTCTCACCGCAACCGGTAAGATTGATAAGAAACCGTTGCGTGCAAAATTTGGTGGCTATTACTTAAACGAATAACTATAGCAGGCTGTCTATCAGCTTTGCATGCGAAGGGTTTCAACCCCCTAGTATCCGCCGTCTACTTTAATACTCTGGTTTCGGGGTAGGCTACATGCTCGGGGGCAGAGGTCTTTCGCTGCGAAAACTGGACACCTTTAAGTCACGATGATGCACACAACAGGTACAAATTAGGGTGTCACAGATTAGGGTGTCAGGTCTTGCCTTTTGCCTGTGTGATGAAGTAAGTTAGGCCAAATCAATTTCAAAAGGAGTTTGAAATGTCTAGACCATCAGAAGGAATACGCGGGCGCGCTATACCACGTCACTTCGCGTGGTGACCGTCAAGAAGATATCTATGAAGAAGATGCAGATCGT
>JAESTB010000118.1 GCA_016763815.1 Arenicella sp. | reverse complement strand
TTCAAACCAACCCATCGCGATTACGAAAGTGAGTACAGAGGCACCAAAGACCATCGACAACCAAAAACCAAGTTTTTCATCAGCCGGTCGGGTGGAATAATGTTCAGGGTGAAAATAGCTGACAATGTACGCGGTATCCATAACTAACCATCGCAACGGTAGCGACCAAGTAGGACCCGCGCCACAAAAATAATCTGGGTCTTTTTTAGGATCGTTAGTGTAGCCATGATGAACCATATGTAAAAACCGATAGGCCTTGTAGAACGGTGCTACTGAGACAAAAAACATGGATATACGGCCCATCCAGTCATTCAAAAACCTATTTTTGGTGATCAACCTATGGGAAGATTCATGCAACACTGTGTACGACAGATAGCAACAAATGGTGTTAACAAGCACCGCCACCAATACAGACAAACTGCCATGCAACGCCAAATAAGTAGCGCTTATAAAGCTAGTTAAATAGAGCGCAAATAACCCAATTGTTGGCCAAGCATATTTAGGTCTTGCCATAAGTTTTTTGAACTCAAGGTCAATCTCAGTTTTTAAGAGTATTTTTGGGTCTGCATTCATGTTCACTGAGCCTCGACTTGGTTAACCACGTAGATACTTAATTCGTTTATAGAGCGATACTCATAGATAAGGTTTGGATCTAAATCTAGCTGTAACCATTCGCCTAGCTCGCCAATCATGCCAACCGCGTCACGAGAATCCAGCCCATAGTCATCAAACTCAAGCGTTATATCTACCTGTTTAGCATCTATATTGAGCACCTGCGAAAGATGGCTGACCATCCATTGGCATATTTGTTCATGAGTGGCGTTGTAAACTTCGTTTTTAGCGTGATTATCCATTTTTAATATCCTTATTTTTCATCTCATAGGTAACGTCGTAGCCGCCATGTAAATACATTTGCTTACTTTTTGCGCGTTGAATTTTGCCGCTTGATGTCAGCGGAAGCCGCGTTTCGGTTATTATTAAATCGTGAAGTGAAATTTGATGCTCTTTTGCAATATTTCGCTTAACACATTGAATAACTCCCTCTAGGTCGATTTTCTTGATTAACCTGGCATTGATATACAACATGACAACTAGGCATTCTGTATTATCTGTATCGATCGAAAAAGCCACTGCTTGGCAGCCAGCAATACCAACGTGAGATTTAGTCGCGGTAGACTCGATATCTTGAGGGTAGTGATTTCGTCCACTGATAATAATTAAATCTTTCTTGCGACCTGTTATATATAACTGTTGTTTATGAATAAAGCCGAGGTCACCGGTTCTCAGAAAGGTCTTTCCTTGATCGCAGTTTTTAATAGTCGCCTGAAATGTTTCAACAGATAAGGCCTTTTGATTTTTATATCCAGACGCAACGCTTGCACTGCTGATCCAAACTTCACCGACTTGATTATCAGCAAGTTGTCCAAATTCATTAGGGCACACGATGCGGGTGTCGCAGTCTTGATATGTGATACCAGAACTGACCAGCGTGATTGTGTTGGCGTTTTCTTCCGACAGGGGCTCTATAACTAAGATACGATCAAAATTCAATTCATCTTTGTCGACTATAAGCATTGTTGGCGCTTGGTCGTGTGGGCTACCTGTAGCAAATAATGTACCCTCTGCCATACCGTAGCAGGGATACATAGTCTCTTTTTCAAAACCGCAATCAGCAAAGGTCTCGGTGAACTTTGTTATGGTATCGGCACGAATTGGCTCCGAGCCGTTAAAGGCTACCGTCCAACTGCTTAAATCGAGGCCTTCGCGTTGCGCCTCAGTTGTACGCGATACACATAAATCGTAAGCAAAATTGGGCGCTCCACTAGTCGTTGCCTTGTACTTTGATATGGCTTCCAACCAACGTATTTGGTAAGCGATAAACGCTTGTGGAGACATCAGTATGCAAGGTATGCCAACGTAAAAAGCCTGAAGGAGATTGCCGATCAGTCCCATGTCGTGAAAAACCGGCAGCCAACTCACAATTATGGTGCTTTCACTATGATTAAACGCTTCAGCGAGCATCTGCTGGTTACTCATCAAGTTTCGATGAGTAACCACAACGCCCTTTGGATTGCCTGTTGAACCAGAGGTATATTGAACAAATGCGACCGTATCGCCGTCAATGTTCGGAGACTGCCAATCATCTGCAAATGAGATATCGACGCCATCAAGTCTAACGTTGACGGCGTCCCCATGATTTTCTATTAAACTTGCCGACTCCTCATCGGCGACAATGATCTTGGCCTCAGAGTTGTTCAAGAATGGTAAAATTTGCTTGCTATTGCCTTGTTTTTTGAGAGACGGGATAGGCACTGCTGCAATACCTGCGTATAAACATCCAAAAAAGGCAACGACGAAACTGGGGCCTGGTTTAGTTGCAATTAACGCAGCCGGATAAGCTTCCGGTTGAGTATCACTGTGTTTGCTTTTATTCAGCGTCAAGCGAAGTGTCGCCGCTAGGGCACGCGCCTCTTTATCGAGTTGCCCAAACGTAAAAGAATGAGATTCTAATTTTCCGTCTTCCAACCAGGTTAAAAATGGTTGGTCAGCCATTTTTTCTGCATAGAAACGACCTAGATCAACAAAAGACTCACAGCTGGCTTTTGACTCGAATATGCAACTATCATTGAGGTTAGTAGAATTCAACATAATTAAACTGTAGGTGGCTCAGGTCTTAACAATAGAGCATCGTTTTTTTCGAGCTTTATGCAATAGAGAATGAAATAAGGTGTGCCGATGATAATGTTTGGCAAAATAGTAGAGAGAATATCCGGAGTTCCAACGAGTTTATGCACCAGAGCATAGATAGACAGTGTTATTGCGTAAGGTATAAAGGCAGACACTGGAAAGCGCCATGGTTTTGGAGTAATGCTAAAGGTAAATTCGATTATCCCGGCCACTAAGTAACCGCCAATAAAACTACTTATTGCCTGAGCAAGCGAAGACGCCAATGCGGTAGGTAAACCTTGATTTACATAGTAAGCCCAAAGGCCATATATAATCGCGGAAAGTATGCCGGTTATAAACATCCGTCTATTTTTACTTTCTTTATCTGAGTTTTGCATTAATTGTTTCTCGTTAAATCAATTGGCCTAGGTTGTCCTAGCCCCGTTGTTAATCCGACTTCCTTTGTTGTCTTTTTGTTGAACGATCGACTATACAAACAATTTCTTTAAAACATCTATTGATTCTTTAAATCGATGGATTAGTTTCATAAAACATCCCACCTCGCCCCTATTATCGTAATAGCGAGAATGACTCTAAGTGCCCCTTGTTTAGTAACCCAAACTACTATAACGATGGCACACAAGACTTGTGGTTAGCTTAATTGAATATATTTGATCGAACTGAGAATCCCCTCTTACCGTCCCCAGTTGTTCTTTTCGGACATTTGTTATGCAAAGTGTACAACATGTGCTGATCAAATGTAAATCTTCTATAGTAAATTAACCGCGCCTTAAAAGATACAAATGTCCAGAAACTAATGCTAGTTTTTTCTGAGTTGCTTGAACCGGTGATGAAAGCAATTGCGCTAAGCTATAGCACCTTCAAGAGAACAGTTATCCAATCGAGGCTGTTGGCGGATGTAAGAACATTATTAGTTTTGGTGAGCGACTTGCTCTGTCTAGGCGATCTAATTTGTGGCGGTACGATACTTCAAGACTGGAAACATTTTTATTTCACCCTGAATTTTTAAATGAATTACCGATGCAAGGCCTTAATGACCATAGGAGTAATGGCAGAGTTTCAATACGAAGTACATCTGGCGTAGGTTTCGAAAGTAACTCTATTGCTGAAGAGTGAAGGCCTTACTTTTTGCAAACATTGAACATCAGTTTTTGCCGATTTTAGAACTCATGCTCGGTAAATTATTAGATCAAATAAGCGAAGTATCTTGATTTTCTACTAATACTTTTGGCGGCGTTTGACACGAAGCCGCTAAAATCGCATGGTATTTTCTTGGATGGGTTGACGCCCTGATTTTACCGCCTCTGATTCCGTTATTAATGTGGTATTCTTTATCACGACAACTCAATCAGTTGCAAACCTGCAAACAGTGCTACTGAAATTTATAATGGACTAATCATGAATACTGCGTTAAAAATTCTTATCGGCTTAACCTCCATTCTCTTTATTATTCTTGGTGCGCGCTGGGGAATTGACCCAAGCGGTGCCGCTGGCCAGCTAGGAATGCCATTACTTGAGGGCTTGGGAATGAGCGCACAAATAGGCAATGTTGGTGCCGCATTATTAGGGATGGGAATAATGATATTGTTAGGCTTAACCAGTCAAAACCCTGTTTGGTTTTATGCACCGGCTATACTTTTAAGCTTAGTTGCGAGCTTCCGAAGCATTGCTTGGTTATTACACGGCGCGCCGTTTGCGCTGCAGGAAATAGCGATAGAGATTGTGTTAGTCGTACTATTAATTATTGCCGCTGGTCGTGCTAAAAAACTTACTAGTGCATAATTGTTCTAGCTTGGTTTAATTACACATATCAACAAGAGGGTTTTCGTACTCGTTTGCACTTACATAGTCCAAAGTTGAGTGCAGCCTAGTACCGTTATAGTAACGGATTTATCTATTTACGTCATTGCTCATTCCTTCGCGGTGTTAGGTGAATAATATTTTCCAGCCATTCGTACTTTAAACTGCTAAAGAATCGTCCAACAACGGCGTTGTCATAGCCGTTGCCTTTGCCGCTCATTGAGCTTGGCATGCCATTTCAAATATCTGTTTACGGTATGCCGAACTCGTGTATTGAGCGCCTCGATTATGGTGATGAAACAAACCCACTGGTGGTTTACCTAATGCATGAGCGTGATGTAATGCGCGTAGTATTAATTTCGTCGTCATTGGTTCAGTCATCGATCTTGCGTGAATATAAGTCCATCACAACCGCAAGGCACACCCAGCCTTTGCGAGTCTGAAGGTAGGTAATATCAGTGTTCCAAACTTGGATTGCCTTACTTGGGTTGAACTTCTGATCCAGCAAGTTTGGCGATATGGCATTGGTATGATGGCTGTTAGGAATGCATTTATACGAACGGCGTTGGCTACAAACTAAATGAAGT
>JAESTB010000117.1 GCA_016763815.1 Arenicella sp. | reverse complement strand
GAAATAGGCAGGTAAACGCCCGAGAACAAAGATATCAAGATATGAAACATGATTACTAATGTATAAGGTTGGCCGAGCTAGGCTCATTTCTCCGGACTCCACAACCTCAATCCCCAGAATACGACAGGTGCCCGCATGGAATTTATGCGGAATTTTTGTATGACCAGGAATGCCTAAAACCTTAGCTAACATAAAAAATAGCGGCACAAAGATTATCCATAGCGTCAGCACTATGATTCGTATTAAGCCTACAAGGTAATTTTTTCTTATTATCATGATTTTAATTTCTAACCCTACCGCTAACGTTCTAAGACCTAATAATTCTAAAGCCTATCTCACCCAGACCTTATACCGAACCCACGAGAGCTAGTCGATAGATTTATTGACTAGTGCATGATTGCTACCAAACATTTCATTCACATCGACGTAAATAGCCACAAAAGTGGTGTTAAATACTTCATCAATAACCGCATGATCGCTGATACGCGCACCAATTTTTAAATAGCCACGAAGCATAGTTGGTACTTTTCCGCGCTCCTTACCTTTTCCTGGAGTTTGTGAGAAATCTTCAATCGCGACACTCTTAACGCCACGTTTCACACGCGGCATTAATACTTCACAGGCAAGATGCTTGTCGTAGAGATATGAAAGTATCTCTGTATGTTCACGGTAGTCTGTCCCTTTAAAACTGGCGCAACCAAACAGAACATCATAATGATTTTGCTCTATGAACTGCATAGTAAACTTCCATAGCATCATCAGAGCGGCCCCACCACGGCCCTCAGGCGAGACACAGGCTCGGCTCAACTCTAGAATTCGATCATAATTAGTACTAAGGCCCGACAGATCAAACGCATGTTCGGTGTAAAATGCTTGCCCTTCTTCGAGCGCTTGGTTACTAACCAACCTAACCGTTCCGATCACTTTATCGTCACAGCTAGAGTCAACTACGACTACGTGATACGCGACATGGTCCCATTCATCTTCTTCACGCTCAGTATTTAACATCTCACGTGTGATTCGACCACCGCTCTCCTTGAACAAAACCTCGTAACGAAGCTTTTGTGCCGCTTGAATTTCTTTTTTTGACGACGCTAGGCGTACATTATAACGCCCAGCCGACATGCTGCCGGCGATTAACTTAGTCATCTGCTTAAACAATTTGGGTTTGATAGCCATAATTTTGTGGGATTCGCCTCGAACTGGGTAGCAGCGACAGGACTTGCTTTGGTATAAGTCGCTCTAACATGAGTCGCTGACGTAAGTCGCTCTAAAACAAAGAGCCGTTAGAGGGCGATGCGGCGAGCCACTTCACGCTCATTCTCGATCAATTGATTTTTATCGTTAGGCTCAACAAACGCCATAGCTAAAGCCGACCCAAGAATAGCTTGGCACGGACTGCCATCGGCATAGCGAAAACGAATACCTTCGCTAGACACGCTAACATGACTCAGGCTAACGGTGCTTGCATCGTCTCTATGCATACAAACTGACTCTTTAGAGCGACTCGGAAAATGACTGGCGTGATAATTAATATAGTCATCAACTTTCTTAGACTTAACTAAATTCAAATTGGCAAACAAATCTTTACGCACCGACTTAACGTGCTTTGCATCGACCGACGAGCTTGACTTTGGCGTTTTTAAGTCTCTCTCTATTCGTGCCGAGTGCCCATCCCACACACACAAACGATTATCACCACGGTGATCTATAATAAACATTCTAAATGCACGGTAATCGCCGAGATCTAGCGAATCAAATAGCTTCTCAGCATCGGTTAATGAGGACGTAGAAGCAAAACGACGAACGATTTCTCCACGGCTAGTCCACCTTTTGTAAGTCTCGATTTGTTCAAATTGGTAGTGATTTAATAAACACACGGTGACACCAAACTGATTGGCAGCGATCCAAGTGCCCCCAGCGTCGGCATCGGTAGGCGACAAATATTGCACATCATGATTCGACTGTGAAGTCGGCAAATCAGCCCGGCGGCGTGATTTTCGCTCATCTCGATTAAAAAACAGCTCGTAGCCATCTTCTTTAACAAACCATGTCATTGTGCACACGGCTGAGAGTCTCCAATAATCGATTCGGCCGTGGACTTCTGATGCTCTCGCGTGGCGATGGCTACGCCAAAATCAGCCGATGGTTGGGCTCCAAAAGTACGGGTCATCGCACCGATAATGGCATAATGATGCATGGTGTGAGATTGTAAAAACAACAGCTCACGGAATACCGTTGAGGTTAGTGATTCTGTCGCTTGCTGATCTCTCAACTGGCAAGGTTTGTCAAGATTTTGCTGCTCAAGGTCACGTAACGCACCTTGCAGTTCAATTAATGTTTGATTAGCGTAAGCAAAATCGCGCTCGAGTGGCAGATCTCTTTCTCGATCGTCATAGCATATAATGCCGGTCTCTAACTGCCGAATAAAACACCGGTAGTGCTCTAATACATGGCGAAAGTGAGCACCTATGGTCGAATGAAACGTCGGTTTATAAGCTCGAGTGTATTGCTCAGGCTTGAGCAAGGCTAATAACGCGGCACCCTCACCTAATGCGTCGATATTGGCCTGCAATAAATTATTATTTTGTGACAAAAATCGTGTCCTCATTATTCAACCAAACTTAGCAGCGCGCTGCGCCATATCTGAGCATTTTAATCTCTTACAATTATGACCTTGCCACAATTCAATATATTACACTATGAGACCTCAACATAACTCAGGGACGAAATAAAAAGTGCTTGAAATGTCTCCAATTGAGGCGAAAAACGCAGCTAATAGCGAGCTATTGGAAAGTTTTTCAACCAAAAGTGGAGGCATCTCAGACATTTTTATTGGTTCGTCGAGTTATGCTGAGGTCTCACTATATGACAATCTGCAGATTAATCGGCTAAATCTTAAACGTTAATTAACCAACAAGCATACTCGCCGCCGAAATAGCGGCCGCCTCAGTACGCAGAATATACGGCCCAATGCGCATAGAGGGAACCGAAAATTGTCTAAGTTTTACAAATTCTTGCTCCGAAAAACCACCTTCTGGACCTATCAGCACTGTCACATCTGAATTATCCTGCGTTAAGTTGAGCAAGCACTCGCCGTCGGCGTTAGCGACAACTAGATTTCTTTGGCTTTGGTTGCGTTGAGAATGGTTGCTGTTATCACAGCCTTCTTCGAGGCTACCGAGCAATTGATCTAAATCTCGCTCACTAGCGATCCTCGGCAACCATGGGTTCTGAGATTGTTTACAGGCTTCTATCGATACTCTTACCCATTTATCAGCGGTATTGTGGTTAAACTTTGTTTCCGAGTACTGACACCGCACTGGGATAATTTCAAAAACACCCAGTTGAGTTAATATATCGATCATCACTTTCTGGCGATCACCCTTGGGTGTCGCTACGGCGATTGAGACCCTACGCGCAGGAGCTTCAAGCTGCTCAAAAGAATCAAGCTCGATCATTACGTTGCGGCGCTCTACAAGCGACAAAGCGCCCATCGCGACCAGCCCGAGGCCATTGAAAAGGCGGACTTGCTGACCGACCCTCAAGCGACGTGATTTGGCCGCGTGTGATGCTTCCTTAGCATCTAGACTAACGACCGAATCTTGCAGCGTAAGCGACGGATAATAAAAACTAGGAATAGACATTTAAGTATCAATAAACGGTTTATAAATGGGTAAACGATTAGACAAGAGTCTGAGAATACAATTTAAAGCTTTTAGACTGTACTCAGTACAACGCTTCACATGTAGACATCATAATGTACAAGCTTGCTCGAAAATCGGATAGCGGGTTCAGCAAGCAATGGCTCAGCATAGTCTGGACGCTTTACAGCTAGCCTCGGAAAATTCTGTTTAGCAATCGAGGCAACGTCGCTGGCATCAAAATCCGCGCCGGCTAGCCATTGCAATAATTGCATTTGCTTGTTACTTGCCGCTTTCTTTTTCTTCTTGACTGGGAACATTGGATCGAGATAGACACAATCGGCCCCACCACCAAGGTCGGCAAGCAGTTCGGCGGCGTTGCCCCATAGGACGGTTGGCACAACAATTGAATTATTAGCGGCGTATTCAGATTTTGCTAAACGCCAGAAGGCCTCTTCAATGAGGGCGGCCATTAGCGGCAAACGCTCTATCACAATGACTTTATAACCTTGTAGGCACATTAGCATCGCGTCGCCAGCCCAGCCGCCGGTAGCATCAATGATTGAACGAGATTTCTTGCCAAGCGCTTGATTAAATGCGCCTTGTTTAGGCGCCGGAAATGAACGCAGCTGGCTCACTGATTTGACAAAATCAAGATGGTATTTTAACGGTTTCTGATCACCGTTGTTCCAAATCAAGTTTAATCCATTGGTTTCTTCACTTAACTCTAAATCCACTCGTTGAGGCTTCTCTGTGAGCTCACAACAGTTAACTAACTTACCTATAATAGGGCAATCCCCAGCACCGCTAATCGACACTGAGGCATGTTTAAGGCGTAAATATTTCATCGTCTAGCGGCTCAGAAAGTCGCAACATACACTGTAGTAAGTTAGCGGCGATGAGCAAATAATAGCGGCTTATATAAAGTGTTCTTCAACTAGCGGGCTAACGTCAGCGTCGTAATCTACGCCCTCTATGCCAAAGCCAAATAAACGCAAGAACTCTGATCGGTAACCATCATAGTCGCTTAACTCTGCTAAATTTTCAGAGGTGACTTTGGCCCATGCAGCCTCTACCTTAGCTTGCATCTCAGGCTTTAACTCAAGCTCGTCTACTCGAAAGCGATTATCCTGATCTAAGCGTGGGTTTTCACTGTAAACGCACTCAGTAAATAAGCGATACAATTGTTCAATGCAGCCCTCTTGGCTGCCGGCCAGTTTCATTTCTTTGAAAAGAATAGACAGATACAAAGGCATAACGGGTATCGCAGCGCTGGCCTGCGTAACAACTGCTTTGAGCACCGAAACTCGGGCATCAACATCTAAACGAGAATTCAAATCGGCCGCAGTAACGTCCAAATGCTCTTTTGCTTTACCTATCGTCGCGTCGCCGTACATAGGCTTAGTTAGCTTGTCGCCGATATAGGTGTACGCCACCGTTTTAGCACCGTCGGCAAGGACATCAGCGTCACTTAGCGCATCGATCCATAACGCCCAGTCTTCACCGCCCATAACCTTAATAGTATCGGCGATTTCATCGTCGTTAGCCGCTTCAACGCTGACCTCGGAAATGATCTTTGTGTCTGTATTCAAGCTTTTGGTAGTGTGAGTCTTGCCAATTGGCTTCAAAGTCGACATGTGTGTTTCGCCGGTCAACGGGTCGGTTCGCCTTGGTGATGCCAAACTGTATACCACCATGTCAACCTCACCCATGTCAGCCTTGATCAGTTCGATAACCTGTTCTTTGGTCTGATTCGAAAATGCGTCACCATTAATACTTTTAGAGTACAAGCCATCAGCCTTAGCCTGACTATCAAACGCCGCCGAATTGTAGTACCCAGCTGAGCCCGTCCGCTTCTCAGATCCTGGCTTTTCAAAAAATAAACCTAGGGTTTTGGCACCAAAGCCGTAAGCCGCGGTAATGCGAGATGCCAAGCCGTAGCCGGTAGAAGCACCAATAATCAGAACATTCTTAGGCCGACCATTGGCCTGATCAAAATCTTGGGCCTTAATATAGTCAATTTGCTGAGCCACATTTTCAGCGCAACCGGTTGGATGCGCGTTAATACAGATGAAACCACGAACTTTCGGCTTAATAATCATTTTATTCCCCGTTTATGTATTACGGCTTATTTTTTAGCTTAGGTTTTAACCTAATTTGGGTTTTAACTTAGTAATGATCCAGCATCAGCTATAACAAGTCGTGATTGATATCAGCCGCTAGTTCATCACTCAGACCCTTAACGTAAGCGCCGAACAATGACTGGCCGTTACGTTGCTCAATCAGCGAGCGCGTTGCATCTTTAACTTGCTGACTAACTGCGGCAAGGTCGCCCGGGGCTATTAGTGTCAAGCGAACAACGTTGAAATCACCATTAGCGCCAGTAAACGAGCTGACTTTAGTCGCACTGTCGTCTAAACGCATCTTGATTACCTCACGCAGTACATCGCCAGGGACGGTGCGATCGGTATCGATCATTGACGTTGTAAAGGTTGATATTTCGACAGTAGAATCACTGGCTAAACTGTCCCAATCTGATTCAGCACGCGTGATGACACTATCGCCAGCATCTTTGGCTGCCGCTATCGCACGTTCAGTTGTCAGAAAACTCTTAATTTCGTCACTGACTTGCGCTAAGTTTTTAGGTTCAGCTGCTGCAAAGGCCAATTTTCGAAGTGCCACGAAAGCGCCATCGCTAATCTCTACTAGCTCTGAATTAACTCCGTCGTTTTGCACTTGCTCGCCAAACGCCGCGCCTCGAACAGCCTCATTGTTGGCAACGCCGCGGCCCTCCTCACGCGAGAACAAAACGGTAGTTTTAACCGTAAGTCCAAGTTCTTGTGCTGCGCTGTCTAGGCTGTCAGGCTGCTCAAACAAACTATTACGCAATTGCTCAGCTTGCTCAACAATAAGTTCTTCTGCAAGTCTTTGACGCTCTTCAAACTCTAGATCAGCACGTAAAATCTCGAATGAATCGGGCTTGGTTGAGTTAATCTTCTCAACCTGAATTAAATGATAACCGAACTGGGTTTTAACCGGCTCTGAGACTTCACCCTCAGCCAACTCAAACATCGCATCGTTAAACTCTTCGACCATTTCGCCCCGTGCAACATCGCCCAATGAGCCGCCATTCTGCGCCGAACCAGGGTCTTGAGAATTGTCCTTCGCTAATTCCGCAAAGTCTGCGCCCGCCGCTAATTGGTTTGCAAGGGCTTCAATTTTCGCCTTTTGAGCATCATCATCATTTTCGCCACCGGTATTCAACAGTATGTGACGAGTATTACGAGTTTCATCGGCGACAAAGTCCTCTTTATACTCGTTATATTGCGCCTCTAATCGAGACTCTTCAATCGTTAGACTTTGCGCGATAACCGCTTTATCAAGTTCGATGTAACTAACCGAGGTGCGATCAGGCAACATGTATTGTTCGATATTGTCAGTGTAATACTGTTCAATATCAGCGTCAGTAACGACGACTTTGTCGTTGAAGTCAGACTGTTTAATCGTGATCAAATCGAAGGTACGCCGTTCAGTCTGAATCTCAAGCAATTCACGCACTTCGTTAGGCAGCACTAAAGCCGACTCTTGGAAACCAGATACAACCTGCTGATTGATTGACGCTGAGCGAATATCCGTTTTTATTTGATCGGCTCCGGCACGGCCGCGACTGGCAACGAACACATTGTACAAATTCTGATCGAATTTTCCGTCAGTCTGAAATGTCGAGTCTTGTGCAATGATTCTATCAACCGCTTTATCACCAACCTGATAGTTGTACTCGCTGGCTATATGGGCAGCAACGGCCTGATCAATCAAGCCCTGTAAGACCTGCTTCTTATAGAATTCACTATTGAGAACATCTGAATTAGCTAAACTGGGATTTGATTCGCGAGTGCGGGCCTGCGCTTGAGCCAATCGAGCTTGGTACCCTTGCTGGGTAATTTTTTGCTCACCGATTTCAACAATGGTTGGTCGAGCTTCAGTGCTAGCGTATTGCGATACGCCAAAGAATGCCATTGGAATAATAATAAGGCCAGCGATAAACCAAGCAAAAACGCCGGTTGAGCGATCACGGATTTCAGTTAACATGAGAAGTCCTAAGGGTAATTGTTGTTGTTCTAATAATAAGCGCGTAAGTATAGATGACTGTTGGTGTACAAAAAAGTCGAATTAGTGGCTAGTTTTGGTGTTCAAGATCCGCTAATAGCATTTCTCAAGCGTTTTCCTTCTTATCACTCACAAAAACGTACTAAATATCTAAGTAAAACTTAGCTAATTAGTACTTACTAGTGGCGCACACTCCAGTTTGATTCGACATTGTTGCTTATTTTAAACGCTAATTCAAAGGAATTCGGGCCTCGACTACCAAGTAATTTTAGACTCAGCCCTAGCGTAAACATTTTACAGTTAGCACGACCGTCGCCGCATCCAGCAAGCGAATCAACGTACTCGATCCAAGTTATAGTCTCTAGATAGATTAATCAACGGTAATAACCTCGCCTATTATTAGCCAATCTCTGATTTAATCTAGCTTGGATCGTGTGCCGCTGATCGACCTAAGCACACGCCGTTAACCTTACCGTCACTAAAGCGAGCAGTGACTCAGACACCGCTAGAATGTTTAAATCAGATACACCCCAAGCTTATGTAAGCGAACACTAAGCGTCGAAACGGCTATGTCAAAATACGGATGAAATCAGCTAAGCTATACTCATCAAACTCAAAAACAAAATGGTACCCAGCATGAGCAAATTTTTTTACATCTCTCTACTTTGCAGCATCCTTGTGCTTAGCACTCCGATCTTAGCAAACGCTAAAGTTACCGACAAAGGTAAGCCAACTATGAGTAACGACTTAGATATTCCGTTCTCAAAGTACACGCTATCTAACGGATTGACATTGATCGTGCACGAAGACAGCAAGGCACCAATAGTAGCCGTTAACATTTGGTATCACGTTGGCTCGAAAGACGAAAAATTTGGCCGCACCGGCTTTGCTCACCTATTTGAGCACCTAGTGTTCAACGGCTCCGAAAATTACAACGACGACTGGTTTAAGCCATTTGACCGAGTCGGTGCCACCGGCATGAATGGCACCACCAATCAAGACAGAACCAATTACTTTCAGGTGGTCCCCAAAAATGCCTTAGAGATGGCTTTATGGATGGAGTCTGACCGCATGGGGCATCTACTCGGTGCCATTGACCAGGATAAGCTCGATGAACAGCGAGGCGTGGTAAAGAACGAAAAACGTCAAGGCGAAAACCAGCCATACGGACGGGT
>JAESTB010000116.1 GCA_016763815.1 Arenicella sp. | reverse complement strand
TTCGGGCGAAATTGTCAAAGGTTTGTCAGTGCCCACAAAAAGCCCGCACAAGGCGGGCTATTCGTTCGAGTGGTGGGGCGTGCGCGGTTCGAACGCGCGACCACCTGATTAAAAGTCAGATGCTCTACCAGCTGAGCTAACGCCCCATCTCAAACGAGACGCGATTATCTTTACTTATAGGTCTCTGGTCAACCCTTTTTATCAGTTTATTTGCTTAAATTTTATGCTTCTTTAATTTAGCCGTATTAGCTTAAAATAATCATCAATTCCGCAAATGCGATACTCAGCGTTGAATAAATAATCGTCTTGGTGGTATGAATGTTAACCTGATGGGCGGTTTTCTTAGGTGAAAGCCCTAGGGCCACCACGGTAAGCGCAATTACCGAGCTGTATATCAGTGCTTTCCACCAAAATAAGCTGTGTTGAACATCATATGGGCTCACGCTCATAACCGCAATTGGGTCAGCAATATCAAACAATTGACCGGTAGCTAGTATGCCGCCACACCAGACACAAAACGTGAACCAAACCACGGTCGCGAACATTGACACGAAAAGTGCCGCCACACTAGGAGCGCTCAGGTACTGGGATGACGGCACACCGAGCAAATTTAGTGCTCTGACTTGCTTGCCGCGCACCATCTCGCCTAGCCAATTACTCATTATGCTGCCAGAGCGTGCGGCGAATAACATGCCACCGATCGCTGGAGCGAGATATAGAACGTAACGGCCGCCCATCATGTTTATCAATGTTTCTGGCTTTACGAACATGCTCACTAAGCCGGTAAGCGAGTGGTCGGCTAACATTCTGACTACGGCGATGGTTGTGGAGCCAAGCATGAGGCCCACCAGCGCGAAAAAGGCAATGCCGGTGATGAAACTTAAGTAAATTCCATAGCCCGCAATAGAAAGTTCATCTTTTATCGACCTCGGCACGTGCACTAGGCTCGCCAGCGCCGTAACTGAGCCCGTGAGCCAAGATAGTACTGGCCAATCTCGATTTAGCTTTGTAGACGCGCTTGGCTTTGTTAATACGCTTCGCGAGGGATCTTTAACCACACTTAGCTGTTGTTGCAGCATTAATTGTCGGCTTTGCACCTCATCAACCCCGGCAGGTAATTCAGGCCAATCGGCGATCAACACTAATTTACCCACTTGCAAGCGATAGACTTTGTTGGCGACTTGAGCAATATAATACGGATTATGTGAGACGGTCATGCAGGCTTTACCTTGCTCTACCGTCAGAACATTAATGGTTGTCGCTAAACTCGACAAATTAACGACATCGAGGCCAGCATCGGGCTCGTCGAATAACACTAAATCTGGGTCGGTAACCAGCGCTCTAGCAATTGAAACGCGGCGTACTTGCCCGCCGCTTAGTTGGCTTATGCGGGCTCTATGTAAACCTTGATCTATATTAAGCTGGGCTAATATTTGGCTGATTTTCAAGTCACTCAGCGGTGATTTTGCATAACGTGAGACCAGCCTCAAGTTATCGACCACATTGAGGTGGTCGAGTAATGCACCCTCTTGCAGTACCATGCCAGAAGTAGATCCAGCGGCGAGTTTAATCGAGCCTAGAGCACCATCGGCAACGTGACCGCCATCGGCAATAATACTCAGAAGGGTTGATTTACCGCCACCACTGTCACCAACGATTACGACATGTTCTCCCGCTGCGAGGTGAAGCTCTAAACTATCAAACAATAGTTTTGATCCGTAGCCGAAATCTAAACCTGAAATACTGAGCATCAAAAACTAGCTATTCGCCGGGTCTGGAGTGCCTGCCGCTTGAAACCCAGCTTCACGAATGCGGCATGAATCGCATTCGCCACAAATTTTACCATCGGTTCTCGGGTTATAACATGAGATGGTTTGCGAATAATCGACCCCCAATTTCAATCCCTGTTGAATAATTTCGCCCTTAGTTAGATGGATTATCGGTGCTTCAATTTTAATACTCTCACCGTTACCACCTGCGTCTTCGACGCCGACTTTAGTAGCTAGATTGGCAAGCGTTTGAAATGCTTGTATATATTCGGGTCGACAGTCTGGGTAACCAGAGTAATCTACCGCATTAGCGCCGATGAATATGGCTTTGGCCTGCAACACCTCAGCCCAGCCCAGCGCGACCGATAAAAATACCGTGTTGCGGGCGGGTACGTAGGTGATCGGGATATCGTCGGTTTCTTCGGTTTCTTCGGTCGGCACATTAATCTCGCGATCGGTCAAAGCCGAACCACCGAAGCCTCCGATATCGATCCGTACAACCCGGTGCTCTTCGGCGCCGAGGCTAGCGGATACTTTTTTGGCCCTATCCAGCTCAATTCTATGCCGCTGACCGTAATCCAAACTGAGGGTATAACATTGGTAGCCTTGCTCTATTGCCATGGCCAACACGGTGGCGGAGTCTAGGCCACCTGAGACTAAAATTACGGCTCTTTTTTTCATAACGATATCAACTATAAAAACGGCTTACTTATTTGCCAGCTTGGTTGGCCCATAAAATCTTATGCAATTGAATCTGCATTCTTACTGGCAACTGATCTCGAATAATCCAATCTGCCAAATCAGTGGCAGACAACTCATCAGCCGACGGCGAGAAAAAGACATCACAGACGTCTTGTAAATCACGCTCAGCAACAAACTGTTTTGACCATTGGTAATCGCTTTCATTGCAGATCACGAATTTAAAGCAGTCACTAGGTTTGATATGGTCTAAGTTGGAGTAGGTATTATTATGCTCTTCGTTGGACGCCGGCGTTTTAATGTCAAGCACCACATAAACACGTTTATCAACGGCCGAAATATCCATTGCACCACCGGTCTCTAGCGACACCGAATAACCGGCATCACACAGCGCTCTCATCAGCGCGTGGCAACCTGGTTGTGCCAGTGGCTCGCCACCTGTTACGGTTACATATTTAGTTCGGTATTGGCTTACCTGCGCAAGAATTTGCTCTAAGCTGTGCTTGCTGCCCCCGTGAAAGGCGTAGGCCGTGTCGCAATAACTACAGCGCATTGGACACCCGGTTAGACGAATAAACACCGTAGGATAACCGACGGTGTTTGACTCTCCTTGTAGGGAGAAAAATATTTCAGTGATTTTTAACGACACAAACTCTAAAGGCCGCGAAAGACAGCCTGCCTCATACTCTGACTAATTGGCCGCAGCTAACTGGTTTTTCGCTGCGATGGCGGCATCCGATTGCGGATGCATATTGACGATCTCTTGAAACAAGATTCGCGCTTCAATTTGATTACCTTGGCTTTGTTCGATGTAGGCGGTCTTTAACATCGCATCCGGCACGCGGCGGCTCTGAGGGTAATCACGGATGATCGCTTTCAGGTGAACCTTTGCCACGTCTAATTTTCGGCTCACGTGCATTGCTTCGGCAATCCAATAATGCGCGTCGTCGGCTAAATCACCTTGTGGGTGCGCCTTTAGCTGCTGTTCAAAAATTGATGCAGCCTCTTCATACTTCGACTGCTTTAATAGCTCAAAGCCCTGAGCGTAATAGTCTTCTTCAGGCACCACCGCTGGGGCTTGCGGTTGATTCGGCTCATATTGATTCGGCTCATATTGATTCGGCGCGGGTTGCTTAGCCGCAACTTCAGGAATACCTTGGCTCGGTATTTGATCGGCATTGATTGAATCTCGCGCTGGGCCTATTTGCTCCCTTTG
>JAESTB010000115.1 GCA_016763815.1 Arenicella sp. | reverse complement strand
GCTGAATCGATTACCTACTTATCAGCAGAGCAGACAGGCTCAGGGCTGAATCGATTACTTAATTTCCAGCGCGACTGACGGGGCAAGACGTAAGCTTTCTTGATCTGCATATGGAATCGGCTATTTACTCGTTAAGGTGATCTATCTTATTCTTATCAGATGATCAAAACGCTGAATAAAAATCAACTTCGTCGAACCATGCGCCGGCGTCGAGCTGAGTTAAGTAGTCTCCAGTTAATCTCCGCGGAAAATGGGCTTGTGAAGCAGGCTCGGCAATCAAATCGACTGCTGCAAGCTCAACATATACTAAGTTACGCTCCTTTTGCAGGTGAAATATCGCCTGTAAGATTGGTTAAAAACCTTGCCTGCAGAACGGTTCACCTGCCGAGGATTACCAATTTCAGGCTCAGCCAAATGCGCTTCTACTACGCTAAAAAAGTCGACCAGTTCAACAAATATGGCATCCAGGAACCTAGTGCTATTGGTAAGCCTTGGCCAGCAAATAGCTTCGACGTATTATTAGTTCCCTTGCTTGCGTTTGATCGCTCAGGTACGCGCATCGGCATGGGCGCGGGGTACTACGACCGAGCACTCAAGGCTCTTAGTTATCAGGCAGGCACCAAACCGTATTTAGTCGGTTTAGCTCATTATTTCCAAGAAATTAATTCACTAGAGCGTGAACCTTGGGATGTGCCGTTAGATGCTATACTAACTGATCGAGAATTCATCAAGATTTAGCAGGAATGGACATAATGACGAAACTAGCAAAATCGATGCTCAGCTGCACAATGTTGCTGTGCCTAATCAATGGACCGGCATTTGCCGACCATCACTCCGAACAAAACACTACAACAACAAGTAAAAATACTATGGTCACACTTAAAACTAACTTTGGCGACATTGAAATTGAATTGAACGCCGACAAAGCACCTAAAACTGTTGAGAATTTTCTACAGTACGTAAAAGAAGGCCACTACGACGGCGTTATCTTCCATCGAGTGATCAATAACTTCATGGTTCAAGGCGGCGGTTTCGATACTGACATGAAGGAGAAAAAGTCTCGTGGCCCTATTCCGAACGAAGCCAGCAACGGCCTAAAAAATGAAAAGTACACGCTGGCAATGGCGCGCACTGGTGAACCCCATTCAGCCAGCGCTCAATTCTTCATCAACACCAAAGACAACGATTTCTTGAATTTTAGTTCAGAAACCCAAAATGGTTGGGGCTATGCCGTTTTCGGAAAAGTCGCCGGCGGCACCGACATAGTAGACAAAATTGAAGCCGTGCAAACGGGACAATCGGGTCCCTACGGTGACGTTCCCGTTGAGCCAGTAATTATTGAGTCAGCGATTATTACTGAGTAGTTTTACAAGCATAAGCCATAGCGTATTGACGGCTCACATTTTGTGGGCCGTTTTTATTTACACAGAAATCTTAGGTTTTTGTAGAAATCTTAGCTTAGGCAATCAGCGCTTTGCTGAATTATGACTAATTCGTAGCGATGCCCCCTAGCAACTAAGCCCTAGCAACTAGGCCCTAGCGGTTAGTTCCTAACGAACAAACACATCCGGCCAATTGTCGTTACCGGTATGAAAGGTCAAACGAGTTGCTTCGCCCGAATCTGACCCTAGCTTCCAAAGAAATATTTCATAGTCCTGAGTATCATGCTCATGCTGGTCGGAGCCTCTACTGGCACCAAACACCATGTATTCACCGTTTGACGAATCTTTCGGCCAGTACTCATGTGTGAACTCCCCTCGCAGATTAATCAGTGTTTTATGCTCTAAGCTTTTAGGGTTTACGCTGACGATACGCAACGTGCCATCGGCGCCATCAGGCGTTACTTGATACAAACCGGTTGAATCTGATGTCCAGCTAAGTTCGCAGCCATTAAGCACCGCGCGATGTTTGCCATTGGTATCGATCGCCGTGCCCCAGTGGCCGGTATTACTGCCTATATCGCTCTGCCGCGCAGTGAACACAAGCTGCTTGGTCACATCGTTGAATTTTGGATTTTGCAAACGCGCGCCTGCCGGCATGTTGTTATTAACCCCGCCTTGGTAGATCACACTTGAGGCTAAGGTATTAACATTAACTCGCTCTACCACAGTGGCGTCTCGCAAATAGCTAATTTCAGAGTTATTTAGCCATTGAGGCGCCGTGCCATTGCTGGCAATTTTCCGCTCCTGCATAGTCTCGAGATTTAATAGGTACACATCCCAGGCAACGGTGTTTCGTTGTGAAACCCAAGGCTGATGAGCGCGTGAAAAAACCAACAGCTCACCGTTTGGAGAAATACGCGGGTAAGTCTCAGTATTCGGATGATTAGTTAACTTATCAAGCTCGAAGGTCTTAAGGTCACGGCGAAAAATATCATGATTTCCATCACGGTTTGAACTAAACACTACGAAACCATCGATGCGATTCATCGGCTGTTGTGATAACCGCTGCGGTGATCTGGTAACTGAGCCAGTGGGAGGGGCACTCAAAGCCCCGAGCTTGGTCGTTGTCCATAATTGAACAGTAAGAAAAACAGCTCCCATCAGCAGAACGATGCCGACAACAATAAAAGCAACTGTATTTCTAATGTTGCTATTACGCAAACGGTTTAGCTCTGACTCCTGATCACGTAGTTCTGTTTGCCAGCGATTTGATAGCACAAACGTCACGATAAAAACGCCTCCTAGTAGGTACTCAATAAGCTGACTCCATATATGCACACACAACATGCTGACGAATGTTGCAGCTTGGTCGGCAACACCCAGCAATTGGAACACAAGCGAGCTACCGGCTTCATACACACCAAAACTCATAAACGCTGGGATAGGCAAGCTAGCACCGACCTCACCCCCAATCAACGCGCTAACGATATGCTCTACTGGCAACGCCGCAAGTTCAGGAAAGCTATTTTTTGCTACCGCTTGAAACAATAAATAGAAACCAAGGTACTTCAGAACACGGATAACCACCGATATCAAAATTATTAGACTTGCTTTGCCCGAGCCTAAAACGGCTTGTAGACTTTGGTTGAAATTGTGCAGTAGATCGATGGCTTTGGCGCGCCGGTTTTGTTCAGTCTGCCAATCAGGCAATGCCGATTTTACCGATTTGAAATTTTCTATTGATTTAATCAACCATGGGGTGATCCGAAACAACCCAAAGACGGCAATGGCGGATAGCGCTGAGGCCATCACCAGAGCGCCAATCGCCCAGCCAGTGATGCCTTGACCTAATGACTGTTTGACCACAATAAAAATCACAACCACCAAAAGAGCGACAAAATCAAAGGCAATACTTATTGATAGGGAACTGACACAGTGTTGCAGCTTTACCCCGTAGCCACGATTTAACAAGGCAATGTAGCCGGGTTCACCGAGCCGCGCAGGCAGCATATCTACTACCATATTTCGAATACCTGTCACCAATATCATTTGTCGAAATGACGGCACATTTGATTCGCCACCTAAATCAATCAATAAACGATAACGGTAGGCACGAACAAATAGGCTAACGAAATACAGCCCAACATAAGCCAACACAAAACTAACTGAACTCGCCTGTAAGACCGCAAAAACTGAAGGCCTGTCAGCGTCGGCTAAGCCAGTAGTAAACAATTGTAGTAACAGCGCCAGAATGGCAAACGAAACACCAATAGATAAGGCAATTCTTAGTACGTTTTTGATCATTGATGTCTCGGCTAGCCTCAGGGTAAATTGATGGTCAATCAATCAACATAAATGAAACGGCTAAGATGCGGTGAATTCTTAACAGGAATTATTTTACATAACAACCGAACAAAGCACTTGGTTAGCAACAGCGGCAAAGAACAATATAAGCAATGCTTACTAACGAGGTGTGTGTGGGGTGATATCTGAGTTGCTTTGCAGTTACGCAAAGCCAACTCAAAACTAACAAAGCCTAGTGCTAAGGCTTAGTGCTGATGCCCACCTTCGCCATGCACATGCCCATGTTCGATCTCTTCAGCCGAAGCCTCACGAATTTCAGCGATACTAACTTCGAAGTGCAGCTCTTTACCCGCTAGAGGATGATTACCGTCAACCGTCACCATTGTCTCATCCATCGCTGTGACCACTACCGGCACCGGGCCTTGCTCGGTCTCAGCTTGAAATTTCATACCGACTTCAACCTTGTCAATTTCTTCCCCAAAAGCTTCTTTTGGTACGATTTGAACCAGCGCGTCAACTGGCATGCCGTAACCCTTTTCTGGGCTGACAATAGCGGCGACATTATCGCCAACCGTTTTACCAATCAACTGCTCTTCTAGGCCGACAATGATATTTCCAGCACCGTGTAAGTATACCAAGGGATCTTGGCCTTTTGATGAATCTAGAACTTCGCCTTCTGAGTCTTTAAGTTCATAGTGCATAGTAACCACAGAGTTTTCTTTAATCATGAGTAATGCCTGTTGTACGCAGCGCAAAAAAATTGTGCGAAGCGCGTAAATTATTCTGCAATTATGCCTGTTAGACAGGGTGAATAAAAATGCTTACATTAAAAATGCGGATTAATTCACCGTACTGAATTAGTAAATCACTTGATCGTCATCTAGCAACCATTCAGCTCATTTTTTTGGCGGCAGTCGTCGTCAATTTTTACTAGCGAGATATTATCACGAGTAACGTGACCAAGGATAAATGCCTTTACCAATCACTGTAAAGTGGTGATAGCGAGCGAGGTATGGTTTATGGGTAGACCAAGAATACCTGCTGAGCAAGCTTAAATTTGACCAGCAAGGCTTGCCCTGTTGCTCTGTCGAGCTGACGATAATATTTATCAAATATGCTCTATTATCGAATACAATAATTACTAACACCTAGCCTTAGTTCCGCGCAATAGTTCCGGCGCAATGGTTCCGACTCAAGTCTAAGGCACGACTCTAACCCAAAGTGCGACCCTAAAAATGTTAAGCAAGATAAAAAAACGTTTCATTCAAAAGCAAAACTTTAAATACAATATCG
>JAESTB010000114.1 GCA_016763815.1 Arenicella sp. | reverse complement strand
GTCTCATCGTGCCGCGTTTAAAGAAGATTTTGCATCTCGCGGTGTCAAGCTAAGCTACACGGCCTATATCTTAATGGCATGTGCCGAAGCGATGAAGGTTGCACCTGAAATAAACAGTCAATGGCACGCTGATGCAGTTGAAATCTTTTCCGATGTAAATATTGGTGTCGGAACCGCTTTGGGAGACAAAGGCTTAGTTGTTCCAGTAATTAGCAGAGTTCAAGAACGGAACATCTTTGGAATCGCTAAAGAGCTGCAAAATATTACAACAAAAGCTCGAGACAACAAACTAAAGCCCGCTGATATGCGCGGTGGAACCTTTACTATTTCTAATCATGGTGTTAGCGGCAGTTTGTTGGCCTCTCCCATTATTATTAATCAACCACAGTCGGCTATTTTAGGCGTGGGTAAATTAGAGAAACGTGTCGTTGTTCGCTCTATGGATGGACAGGATATTATGGTTATCAAACCAATGGCATACGTCAGCTTGACGATAGACCATCGTGTTATTGATGGTCATCAAACAAATGCTTGGTTATCTGAATTTGTGTCTACATTAGAAAACTGGGGAATTAATGAACCATAAAGTCCTTGGTGTTCCGAACGCTAATACAAGTGTTTATCGAGACTACAGCATAAGCCCGTTTTCACAGAAATAGGAAAAATGGACCATTGATTCCATTAAGTGAACTCTCATGAAATCCGAAGAAAGCGAGTTATGCTGAGGTCTCTTATCGTCAATACAGTACCTTTTTTCTCAGGAAATAAATAAATGACTAATAGTGAACAACATAAGTTTGACTACGATGTGCTCGTAATTGGTGCAGGCCCTGGTGGTTATGTGGCCGCTATTCGCGCAGCGCAATTAGGCTTAAAAACAGCCTGTGTGGATAAGAATGACACTCTAGGTGGAACTTGCTTAAATGTAGCCTGCATCCCGTCAAAGTTTTTACTTAATGCTTCCGAACATTATGATCAACTTATATCTGGCAATCTGGAGAAGTTTGGTATTCAAGGAGCTACCGCGAGCCTAAATTTCGGCGCAATGATGGCTGAGAAGACGGCAACTGTTGGAGAATTAACAACCGGCATCGCACACCTTTTTAAGAAAAACAAGATCGCTAGAATAACTGGGCAGGCAAGCTTCGTTAAACCTCATCAGGTAAAGGTGGGGTCGCAAATGGTATCAGCCCAGAGCATTGTAATTGCAACAGGCTCATCGCCGATGACTCTAGCAAACATTACATTGAACGGTGAAACTGTCGTTGACTCAACAGGGGCACTTTCTTTTGAACAAATTCCTAAGCATTTGGTTGTTGTTGGCGGTGGTGTTATTGGTTTAGAGCTTAGCTCAGTGTGGAAACGGCTCGGCGCAAAAGTCACCATTATTGAGTTTAGTGATTAGCTTCTATCGGGCATGGACAAAGACCTATGCGAGGCAGCACTTAATGCGTTCAGTTTACAAGGTATAGAGTTTGAGCTCGGCCATGAAGTGACCGGAGTCGAAAAAAACAAAAACGGGCACCTGGTAAAGTATAAGTCTAGAGAATCTGGCGAAAAGAAAACGCTCTCTGTAAGTCATGTACTTGTTGCAACTGGGCGACGTCCGAATACTGATGGCCTAGGCTTGGATAACATAGAACTCAAACCAGATGATCGTGACTTTTTGATTGTTGATGAGAACTTTAGGACGACAGCCGCGAATGTTTGGGCAATAGGCGATGTAACGCCTGGCATGATGCTTGCGCATAGAGCGGAAGACGAAGGCATTGCCGTATCTGAGATTATTGCTGGAAAAGTAGGTTTGGTGAATAATCAAGTTATCCCTAGTATCGTATATACCCACCCAGAAATCGCGTCCGTTGGTCTTACCGAAACAGAGGCGCTTGAACGTTTTCATATTAAGAAAGGCAATTTCCCTTTTGTAGCAAACAGCCGTGCTAAGGCGAATCGAGACACGCAGGGTTTTGTGAAAGTCATCGCAAATGCGGAAGACGATACCGTACTCGGTGTTCATATTATTGGAGCTGAAGCTGGAAACATGATTGCTCAAGCAGCTCAAGCGATGGAGTTTGGTGCTACCTCTGAAGATATTGCCTATACATGCCATGCCCACCCTACACATGCGGAAGCATTAAAAGAGGCGGCCATGTCAATACTAGGTAAGCCTATTCATATGTAGCCTGGGTGAAATCAACCCTCATATTTTAAAAAGGCTAATAAAAAAGCCCCTGTTTGGGCATTGAGGCTATGCTTGAATATCTATCGATATTGCCAGCTGACTCCATCCTCGTTATCTAAGTTTCCCTATTGACCCGCTCGATTCAATGATTAAGAAACCTAAAGTTATCATATATTGTTTGAGTAATTAAGTATTTACTACCCAGGAATGAATAGAGAGCATAAGTTAAGATCTAATAATAGAACCCTACCATTAACTTTTTATTTTAAAGGTGGAATGGTGGCTAGGGGCAAAATCGAACTGCCGACACAGGCGAGGTCAGTGCCTATGCCGCAGCGTTAACTTAACGCCATTCATCACTTAGCCTCAAGCCTAAGAAATGCTGTCGGAGGTATACGCGGACTCGTCAAACTCAGGTGCAGGGTAATCAGGATTCATTTCCCGCAATGCATCGCGGATCGTCGAGGCAATCATGACGTCACGAAAATTTCTATTTTCAGCTGGCACGATATACCAAGGCGATGCATCGCTGCTGCACTTCTCAATGGCGACTTCAAACGCGTGCATGTAATCGCCCCAAAGCTTACGCTCGTCAAGGTCTCCAGGATTAAACTTCCAGTGCTTACCTGGGTTATCTAAGCGCCGCTTAAACCGGCTCAGCTGATACTCTTTCGAAACGTTAAGCATAAACTTAATAACTTTGGTGCCGCGATCGGCAAGCAGACTCTCAAAATTATTGATGTGTTGGTATCGGCGTTCGATCTTCTCATCACTTGCCCAACCGTGAACTTTAACCACCAATACGTCTTCGTAGTGAGAGCGGTTAAAGATAGCCATTTCACCTGCCGCTGGGGCGGCCGCGTGAATTCTCCAAAGGAAATCGTGCGACAACTCGAGCTTCGAAGGCTTTTTAAAGCTGTGAATTTTGCAGCCCTGAGCATTCAAGTTTCGAGTGAGCTTGGCGATAGTGCTGTCTTTACCAGCAGCATCCATTGCTTGTAACACAATAAGTAGCGACTGCTTATTTTCAGCGTAAAGCTTTTCTTGCAGCTCAGCGATCTCTTCCCATAGCTTTTCACGCAACTTCTTCAAATCTGAATCTGACTCGTCAGCATCAAACTCGGTTTTGAATTTACTCAGATTAACCTTCTGGCCGGTAATTTTAAATTGCCCAAAATCCATTCACTCTTCCTCAAGACTAGTCGTTCTTAGTAATAAACCGTTGAACTTAACCGATTACCGCTAAATGGTGTTGATTTAACTGATGCAAGCACCACATGGTATTGCTAAACTCACCTCTTTGCAAAACCAAACTCGCTGATTACTCAATGCCTAGCTCAAAGGTCATCTCGGTTAAAGACTTGTCCTGCACGCGCGGAGACAATCAGCTGTTTGATGCCGTCAACTTTAGTGTTAGTGGAGGACAATGCTTGCATGTTACAGGCCCAAATGGTTGCGGAAAAACTAGCCTACTACGACTGGTCGCGGGGATAAACTTTGTCGAACATGGAGAGATCAGCTGGAATAGTAGCGATACGGCTAACAATCCGAACTTTTACAGTGAGTGTGCCTATATCGCTCACAAAGAAGGTTTAAAAAATGAGCTAACAGCGATTGAAAACCTTCGCTACTATCAACAGCTAGACAGCGGGACAGATGAAGTCGCGCTCGATGATATTCTCGACAAAATGGGTATTTTGAAATGCGCCGACCTGCTGGCTCAACAATTATCCTTCGGTCAGCGCCGCCGACTCTCATTTGCGCGTCTTTTAATTGCAGACTTCACTCTGTGGATATTGGACGAGCCATTCACTGGTATCGACACTTCGGGCCGAAACTTAATTGAGTCGCTGTGCGTCGAACACCTTCAAAACGGCGGTTTGATCATCATGACTCATCACCAAAGTTTGGTCGATAGCCCATTAAACCAATACCGCAGCGAGCTAAAGTTGGGGCGCGCGTGAGCAACAAGCCCATTAATACCCTGACGTTATATTTCCAGCGCGAGTGGCAGCTGATGTTTCGCAATACCAGTTCGCTGATTCAGCCTCTGGTATTTTTCATTATCATCGCCCTGCTCTTCCCATTTAGCTTGCCAGCTGAAGGTGAACTCCTTCAACGTATTGGCGGCGGCGTTATCTGGGTTTCGGCGGTGTTGGCGACCATGCTTAGCCTTGAGAGCATGTTCCATTCAGACTACCAAGACGGTACGCTAGAGCAAATGCTAATTCACCCTCGCTCGTTACCGCTAGCGATGCTCGGTAAAGCACTCGCACACTGGACCGCTACGGGCTTACTATTAACGCTCTTTTCGCCATTATTGTGCGTGACTTTTAATATACCGAGTGAACAAATTTGGGTATTATTTGCAGGGCCTTTATTGGGTACGCCAAGTTTAAGTTTAATTGGCGCGACCGGCGCCGCGCTTACCGTCACTTTAAGGCGTGGCGGTGTACTAATCGCGATAGTGATTTTACCGCTCTACATCCCGATTTTGATATTTGGAGCAGGTATGCTTACTCAAACGGCTCAAGGCTTAGAAGTAGCCAGTCAACTATATGCCCTAGCCGCTATTTTGGCCTTGTCGATTACCCTGGCACCATTTGCCATCGCCGGCGCATTGCGCGTCACCATTAACTAAAAGAGACCTCAGCACGACGACAGCACAAGATAAAAAGCCTAATATTTTCATAAAAACATTGCGCAATAGCTCACTATTACACTCAGTTTTTTACATCACTTTTGAAAATATTAGATTTTTTCCTTTTGCATTTCTGTTATGCAGGAATCTCTAGAAAGAGATCTAATTGATACCGTGAACCCTATCACCGCTAGCTGGAACTTTCTCTCCGACACCTACCATCGGCTTGGGTCACCACGAGAGTTCTATACGATAAGTCGCTACACGACTCCAATTTTCGGTATTTTATTTTTGACCTTGAGTCTCATCGGCACCTATTTTGGCCTATTTGTCGCGCCAGCTGATTACCAACAGGGGGACAGCTTTCGAATACTCTTTGTACACGTTCCAGTAGCCTGGATGTCCATGTTCATCTATATAGTGATGGCGACAGCCGGTGCAATTGGCTTAATATGGAGAATCAAGATGGCCTTCGTGGTGACTATTTGCTCAGCACCGATTGGTGCCGCGTTTACAGCTCTTGCTCTGCTGACAGGCTCGATATGGGGCAAACCTATTTGGGGTACCTATTGGGTATGGGATGCACGTTTAACCTCAGAACTGATCTTACTATTCCTCTATTTTGGCATCATGGCGGTGTACTACGCTTTTGAAGAGCGTAAAGTCGCGGAAAAAGCCACCGCTCTGTTGTCGGTAGTGGGCGTTGTTATCATACCAATTATCCATTACTCGGTTGAGTGGTGGAGTAGCCTGCACCAAGGTGCTACCGTGTTTGCTGAGGGCGGGCCGAAAATGCCAGCTGAAATGTTACTTCCATTAGCCTTCATGGCGGTCGGATTTATGTTTTTTTATGGCTATGCGCTCTTTCTAAGTATGCAAAACCGAGTATTGGAGAACGAACATAAAAGTCGCTGGGTTCGAGAAATGGTTATTAGACAAGGAAAAAATAATGAATTGGTCAGATTTTTTTTACATGGGCGGTTACGCCTTCGAGGTTTGGACCTCTTGGGGTTTAACATTATTGGCGCTAGTCGCATTTGTGATTTTTCCTAAACGTCGTAGTGCTAAGATAACAGCCGACATCAAACGCCAAATTAGCCGCGAACAACGAGATGACGGCGGCAATAATTCTAGGGCATAATGATTTGTAGATAGTCACTACCACCTAATATAATCCGCCTTGCTCGATTTCGATCAAGAACACCATTGCACCAAAGATAAAAGAGTATCATGAGCCCAAGTCAGAAAAAACGCTTTGCCATTGTCGGTTTAATCATCGCAGGAGTTGGTGCGGCAACCTTCCTTGCCATTATGTCGATGCAAAGTAGCTTCGAATATTTTAAAACCCCAACCCAAATCGAAACCGAGGGTTTTGACTCTAAGCAGACATATAAGCTAGCGGGCATTGTTCGCAAGGGAACGGTTAGGCGATTAGACGACGGAATCACTCAACGTTTTGATATTACTGACTGTGAAAACGACGTGACTGTTCAATACACAGGCATCTTGCCCGATTTATTTAGGGAGGGGCAAGCGATCGTGACGATAGGCAAATTTGTAGACCAACCGATGTTAATTGCATCTCAAGTACTGGCAAAACACGATGAAAATTATGTTCCCAATGAAGCCGCAGATGCAATCATGCTGCAACAAGCCAATAAGTGTGACGACACTGATGGCCCTATTAAGTACTAAAGGAGTAGTGAACCAATGTTAGGAGAACTCGGGAATTTTTGCTTAGTACTGGCTCTTTGCGTGGCAATTGTACAAAGTATTGTGCCACTGGCTGGCACCTATTTTAATAGACAGAGCTGGATGGCATTTAGTCGCTCAGCAGCCTATACCCAATGGTTACTGGTTGTTGCATCTTACGGCATTTTAACCTATGCCTTTTACCTTAACGATTTTTCAATAGAATACGTGGCGCGCACCTCTAATCTAGCTCAACCTTTAATATATCGTTTGTCAGGCGTGTGGGGTGGGCATGAAGGCTCACTGTTACTTTGGATATTAATGCTCAGCAGCTGGACAGCTCTTGTTGCTCGCTTTAGCCGAGGTATTCCCCGCGACATGGTGGCTCGCGTACTGTCGGTGCTCGGCATGATTAGCATTGGTTTTATATCGTTCACTATTTACACCTCAAATCCCTTTGCACGCCTGCTTCAAGTGCCTCTTGATGGGCATGAATTAAATCCTCTACTGCAAGATTTTGGATTTTTAATT
>JAESTB010000113.1 GCA_016763815.1 Arenicella sp. | reverse complement strand
TTAACGGCTCTCAAAAACTACTTAACGATATTGGATATGTTGAGGTTAATCGTCTCGGTATTGGTATTCTTAGTTGGCACGATATCTGATTGCAAGTCGCCGGCTTGCGCGACCGGTTGCCCCGACTTTGAAATCCTCGCGCTGACTACTACATCTTCAAACTTAGATAGAGTCATGGGTGCCACCATGGCATCTGAGTCGCTTAATGTTACCGTTGTAGGTAGGTCAGCGACGCGTAAACGCTTCACCGCTAATGGGGCAGGCGGGCCTTGTGACGCTTTGGCAAAGATAAATACAAAGTCGTTGGCGTCGGCCAGTTGAGATATTTCTGGGTTAAGACTTACCATTACAGTCAGGCCAGTTTGAGCGCTTATCTCGGCGGTCGGTGTGGCCGTCGCAACGTGTTGCGATGCCACTTGGTCAACTGACGAATCGCCGAAATTATCTCGGATAATATCGCGGAGTTCTTGTTGCTGTTGAGGTGAGTCGTCTAGCAATGGAGCTAAGCGACTCCAGTGTTGCTTAGCCATTACTTGATCGCCGCTCTGAGCTGCACCCAAACCGGCCAGCCACAATGCCTGGCTATTATCAGGGTCAATTGTAAGCGCTCGTTGAATATACTCAGAGGCTTCTTCGGTAATCTGACCACCGGCGGCTAATGCCGTTGCATCGGCTAAAGACGCGTAGGAAAATGCTGTCTCACCACCCAAGGTAAGAACACGCTGATAGGCTTTTTTAGCATCGCTGTAACGGCCTAGCGAAAGGTAAGTTTGAGATAGAACCTGCCAGCCTTCTAAGTCATTAGGGTTTTCGTCCAATCGCGTTTCAATGTCGGCAATTAGGTCGTCAACTTGCTTTTGCGAAGGCCGAGCTTCTGATACTGGGTCAATTGCTTCAGGAGTCCCTACTATCAGATAAAAGCCAAGAGCCGAAAGTGGTAAGAACACACTCAGAAGGCCAATAGCCAGTTTGTTTGATCGTCGCGGGCTGGCTACCTGTGTGTCGTTTGAGTTATTTGCAATATCTATGTCGTGTGCCAGTGTGCTTTCAATTTCTAGCTTTAGTGCTTCGTAATCGGTGGCCGAGATACTGGCATTTTTTAATTGCGCTTCTAATTCCTCTAAGCGTTCTTTGGCGTAGTGAATATTTTGAGCTTGACGCTCATACGACACGGTGTTTCGCGTACGCAGTAGCGGCATGATCAGTATGCCTAGGGCGATAAGTGTGATTACCGCAGCGGCTATAATAAATGGAGTCATGGGGGATTGCTCTAATTGGTTTGCGGTTACTAACGCTTTGGTTTTTCGCTGTCTTCGGGTTTCAACGACGGGGTATCGCGCATGAGATTACGTACTTTGACTTGCTCAGCATCGTTGGTTGCATGAGTTGGCGTGAATAGCTCCTCTTGCTGCCGACGTCTAATATTCAGCACTAAGCCAATAACGACGATCATTAGCAGTATAAAAGGGCCTAGCCATAGGAACGCGGTCGACCAGTTGAAAGGCGGTTCATACAACACAAAATCGCCGTATCGAGAGCGCATAAACTTTTTAATATCGGCATCGCTATCGCCTTGTTTAATCATCGTTGCGGCGATCTCTCTCAAGTCTTTAGCAAGTGGCGCATCCGAGCCGGCGAGATTCTGATTTTGACACACCAAGCAGCGAAGTTCCGCAATCAGATCTCTATATCGTTGCTCTTGACTGGCAGTGTCAAATTCAACGACTTCAATAGACGCGGTACTATCGCTCTGAGAGACAAGCAGGGAAAGCAGTAATGCAAATGTAAAAAAAACTCGTTTCATGTTTCAAATAGTCGATTAGTTGATGGCACTTTATAAATATTTATTACGGTATAAGCTAGTTGTCACTAGCTTGATTATTGACCCTTAACAGGGGAATCATCTCGCTGTTGATCAACTCGCGATTGATCGGCCCAGTGTGTTTGTAGATCACAGTACCTTGCTCATCAATAATAAACGTTTCGGGCACAGCGATTACGCCCCAGTCAATGCCAACGCGGCCGTTATTATCTGTTACCGCTTTGTAGTATGGGTCGCCACGCTCGGCTAGCCATTGGGCCGCCTTATCATCTTGATCTTTGTAATTTAAGCCAACAATTGGCGCTAGTCCAGCACGCGCCATATCATTAAGAATAGGGTGCTCATATCGACAAGAAACGCACCAAGATGCCCATACATTGAGAACCCAACGCTGGCCTTTCAGGTCTTCGGGGCGAAATTTCTCGTTGCTGTTCGACAGTACCGGCAACTCAAAACTCGGCGCTGGTTTATCAATACGAGTCGACGGTATTGCTTTGGGATCAAGGGTTAGGCCCTCACCCAATAGAACGGCGAGGCCGAAAAATGCCAATAGAGGTACTATGTATTTAAGTTTCATTGGGGTCAGCTATCTCGAGTTAAGCTACGCGGCACTGACGTCAGCGATTTGCTGCTTGGTCATTTTTTTAACCGGCCGTCGATAGCGTTTGTCGGCGGTAGCAATTAAACCACCAAGGGCCATTATTAAGCCACCGAGCCATATACAAGCCACAAATGATTTTAAATAAAGCCTGACACTCCAGGATCCATCTTTTAGATCTTCGCCAAGCGACACATAGACATCGCGGCTTAAGGTTGTGTTTATAGCGGCTTCAGTCATAGGTTTGCTGGAAGAATAAAATCGTTTTTGAGGTTCGAGTTTAAACATTGAGCCTGATCTGGCCGCGACAATAAAATTACCTTGATCGGCGACGTAATTATCCCCCTTAATCTTAGTCACACCGTTAAAGGTGAATTCATAACCGGCCATTTCATAGACTTCGCCAGGGTGTAGGCGAATATTTTTTTCTTGGCTATAGGTATTTACGTGGGCAACGCCGATCACAAATATCCCCAAACCAAAATGGGCGACACTCATACCCCAAATTGAGGCTGGAATTTTTCTTAAGCCAGTAAATTTATCGGTTTGGTTTTTAAGCCGATCAAGAATACTGTGAATACTCCAGAGTATTACCCATAGGCCCAACGCTAGGCCGGCAAAGCCGCCGATTTCAAAGCCATCGGTAGATAAAATGGAGGTGAATATAGCGCTCAATATTAAACTAGCAATAAGTATCACCGTGGTTTGAGGGCTAAATCGTTTTAATTTGTCACTTTTCCACCGGCTGGTTGAGCCTATACCGACAACAACCGCTAGCGGGATGGTCAGCAGCGCAAACATAAAATCGAAGTAGGGCGCGCCAACCGATATCTTCATACCAATGGCATCCATAAATATGGGTGCAAGCGTGCCAATTAACACCATGAAGGCGGCGATCACCAACAATACATTGTTTAGTAGCAGACTAGTCTCTTTGGAGAACAGCTTATAATGTACGTTACTAGTGAGCTTATGGGCTCTGAATGCATAGAGTAGCAGCGAGCCGCCGATTACGATTATCAAGAATCTCAGAATAAATAGGCCTCGTTCTGGGTCACTTGCAAAAGAATGAACTGATGTTAATACTCCGGAACGGACTAAAAACGTGCCGAGAAGGCTCAACGAGAAGGCCAAGATTGCCAGTAATACTGTCCAGGCTTTAAAGGCGCCGCGCTTTTCGGTAACCGCTAGCGAATGAATCAATGCGGTGCCGACTAACCATGGCATGAATGATGCATTTTCTACTGGGTCCCAAAACCACCAGCCACCCCAGCCTAGCTCGTAGTAGGCCCACCAACTACCCAGTACGATACCAATGGTTAGAAACAACCAAGCTACCACCGTCCAAGGGCGAGACCAGCGCGCCCATGCCGTATCGAGTTTACCGCTAAGCATAGCGGCGATGGCAAAGGCGAAGACCACGCTAAAGCCTACGTAACCCATATACAACATCGGCGGGTGAATTAAAAACCCAAAGTCTTGCAGTAGCGGGTTCAATTCTTGCCCATCAAGAG
>JAESTB010000112.1 GCA_016763815.1 Arenicella sp. | reverse complement strand
CATTGCCACCCTGAGCGCATTAGCCATTAACACTCGAACTTCATTCGCGCTAAGTGCGCCGGCATCGGTTCCTGCGCGAGGAGCAAAACGGTCGCCCAATACCACTGCGGGCACACCAAATTCTTGGCTGGCACGAAAACCGGATGCTTGGCTACCAAAAGGTACGCCTGACTTAACTCGGCCATTGAAGAAATTTTCAACGGCAACAAAGTGTCCGCTGTTAAGGCTGCTCGGATTAGCGGTTCTCAATGCGGCAATACTTGTGTCAGAATAACGAACCAATTTACCATCTAAGGTAATCTGTCGCAGCAGGCCGGGTGCTTCAAAGCCCCGAGTTCCGGCCATAGCCAGCATCTCGTCTATTGATTCATCTATGTCTGAGATTGAATTATCGATTGAATACAGGCCATCGGCGATAACGCCTATGCCACCAACCACCTCACCACCCTTATACAGTGGAAAACCACCAGGATCAGCCGATAAACCCAGCGGCGATGGCTTCGGCGCTTGATTTGTACCCGCTTCACCGGTCACGTCAGAACATTGAAGTTGGCTAAATTGAACGCCGAAAAGTGGCCCAGCAGGTTGATTGAATTCTCCCGGGTTGAAGTGTTCTTGAATAATCTGGCTGGCGACTCGAGTGCTGAATGAGTTGCCGCCGCTAGACAAGTAATTACCTGTGATAGCTTTAGATATAGCGGCAGACGTGGCGTCAACAACTGCACCCTCCAAACCATTGCCAGTGGGTATTCCTCGCTGAGAAGAAATCGTTACTTGAACCGCCGCGCCAGGCATTTGATAAACGCCGAGAACATTACCCGAGCGATCGACTACCGCTATCGTAGCTGGTGCGCCGCGTGCGTTGCCCTCACTAACCACTAAGCCGATAATCCTTTGCACGTCTGCGCTGCTTAATACGGCTTGCGCAAACGCCGCGTTAAGAGGCAAAACCGCCAATCCGAAAACGAATAAAACGCCAACACTAATTTTATTTAACAGCGTAGATTTTTTCATGGTGTGCTCTTCAGTTATCAATGTTTATCGGTTTTATTGCATCTACTTTTTAACTAACGCTACGGCTTAAGCGGTGCAATCACAGCCCTACTGTCGGTAGCAAGATGATGATCGTCTTGTTGCCAATCTAAGCTGATCTGCTCAATTATTTTTCGAGCAGATCCCGATTCGAGCGCCTGGCGCCAATCATTTTGCTCAGGCGAGTGAAATTGATGACACGACACGCAACTACTTGGCGTCTTATTTTCGTGCGTTCTCTCACCAGTATGACAACTTTCGCACACAGGTAAGTCAGGCATTAAAACGTCACTAGCCTGCTCAGAACCTGCGCCGTCATGACACAAAGAGCAATCCGAAGCGCGATGTTTATAGTGATCAAACTCAGACTTAGGCATCCATTTTTTAGTAATGCGAATCGGGTCCACACGCCATTTAGATAAATATTTACCACTGTCATCAATGCTAATTTCATGGCAAGTTTTACAGGTGGTTTTTTCAAAAATCTCTTTGCCAACGCTATTCGCCTTACCCCACGGGCTGGCAAGGTTGAGTGCCTGCTCTGCACGGCGTGCGACAGTGCCGCCTGGCCGACGCAAAATAAAATCGCGCACTTCTTGCGGGGTCGGGTTGCGGCCCAAACTATCACGTAAAAACTGACGCGAGTAGTATTCTTCAAGCGTTAATAATACTGTATCGGGGTCACCGTGCGGAACTTCGCGCTGCGGCTCATCAGGATCGAACACCAAGGTGTGGCATGAGCGACAATTGTTTTCCATGGTAACCGGTCGCATCAGCTGACCGGCGCCATCAGTAACATGGCAGTCGTTACATTGCATCACCTGATTACCTTCGGGCGCGTCAATCCCTTCTGGGTCCAAATGTACATTATGCGGAAAGATAAGATTGGATTTTTCCAATGGTTTGTCGGCCAAGGCAACGCGCCGCATTGACCAAGTCATCGCATCTGCCTTACCTTCAGAAACCAACATACTAACCTTAAATGACGGATGAGGCGCATTGCGCTTGCGGCGCTGCTCATTACCGAAACTATCGACATCAGCGAGTTCGGTACTGACCGCCCCGGTTTTATCCATGTCGGCATGACAAGAACTACAAAGCTTATCATCCTGCCGCACGATACTGCTAGGCTCATCATGCTCTATATGACAGCTTGCGCAGCGCGAGCCATCAAGTTTGGTAATATCGTGCATTGAGGTATCAAAATGATGATTAGTATCATCGTGGCAACTTAAACACGAATTGTCTTGAACCACTTCGAATGCGTTAACGTGACATACTTGGCAGTTTTGATTTAATTCGGGAATTCGATGTGGCTTTGACAGGTGACCTGAACTCCACGAATTATCAGATGGCAAAGGAGACCCCCTAAGGGCATCTGCCGCATCATCGCTGACTAAGCTAGCCATAGGCACGATTAGAAATAGCGTAAGTATGGCGACAAACAAAATCCAAGAAACCCATCTTTTACTTAGACGGGTATCTTCTAGAGACAGCTTATAATCGGGCTTTTGATCGCTCACAGTTGGATAACCCAGTTCATAGTAATAAACAAAAAATTAGTAATAAACATCACAGTTACCAGTAGAAGAAGACAACTATTACATGCGTAATCAGCGCCGCCAATAGTCCAAATGATACAGGCACGTGAATATACAGCCAGATTTTTAAAATAGCTCGAATCTGAACATCACGCCTAACGCGTCTTAGTAGGGTTTGTTTGGCCGCAAAGTTAGCAATTAAACCCTGCACGGCACCCGCTTCGTCGCCACCACCACTCAATTGTGATAAGCGATTAGCTAATACGTCTATCACCAAGGCTTGGTCTTTATTGTTTCGTGGTTGTTCTTGCCCATCGGGATCAAATGCAAAGGGAATACTGATTGTCGAAGAGCCTCGAGCGGCTAGCTGATGCCACCAACTACCGCCAATTTCACAGCCGTCAATAGCACTATCAATTAACTGGCTTAAGTTCGGCGTGGCGGCAATACGGCGACTACGCTTGTCTATTTTCAGTATTTTTTCGAGCAAGTTATCGAGAGTGTCACCAGAACGATTTACAGTTAGTAAATTAGGGTACTTAAGGTAAACGAAAATACCGAAAAAACCACTTAAAATGACAATTACCATCAGCACGTAGGTCAAGGTATGGACGTTCATGCCAAACTGGAAACCGCCATGCAGAGTGCCGATAAGCAGCAACGCTGTACCGAGATAAACATGCGCCGAGGTCCAACCTTGTACGGTGCCCATATTGGAGTTGTAGCTTCGCTTTCTCATGCCAAGCAATAACAACCAAACGATGAGTATCGCGCCGATGGTGCCAAGTGTATAGCCCAACCAAGTACCGCCATTGGGCATTCCAATTGGCTGATGCCACTGATAGGCCACAACCGATATTACGCTAACGGCAAGCGCAACCCATAGGTACCGAGCGCGCTTAAAATTTAAAATTGATTGATACACGATTTATTATTCTCAGTTAGCTTATTTTGGTTGCTTCAACATTAATGGCATCAAGGTTAATTTGCATTAGAGCGACAATCTAACTGCCGAATCGGCTGCTGACCAAGTCGACAAAGTCCTTCGGATTCAAACGCATCGCCGCACCCGTTGGACAAGCTCGAACACAGGCCGCACCACCGGAATTATCTTTACAAGCGTCACATTTCACCGCTTTTTTGATGGTCTCGCCTTCGGCGTACTGCTTGCCACCTGGGCCCGGCCCTTTGCCGGTCAATAACCAATGCAATAGAGTCGGTTTAGGCGCTGGATTTTTCTGCAACGAAATCACATCGTATGGGCAGTTACGCACACAGTTACCGCAGCCGATACAGGCTTCTTGATCGATAAATACCTCACCATCACTGGCACGGTGAATCGCATCGGGAGGGCAATCTTTCATGCAATGAGGGTGCTCGCAGTGACGACACGATATCGGCACATGAACATCAGCAAACGAAGCGCCAGCCTCGCGATTCAAGCGCGAATTACCATCGTGTGTTTCAGCGCAGGCTTTCTCACAATTATCACAGCCAACACATAAGGTCTCGTCGATAAGTAGCACGTCGGTACCTTCGCCCAAGCCTTCGCTCATCAGAAACGACATTAACTCGCCGCCTTTGGGCTGAGCTTCCATACGCGCTTCAACCGTCAAACGGTCACGAACGTGCGACTGTATCTCTTTTTGTAAACCGGGCTCTTTCTCCAACAAGGTAACGAAGCTAGCTTTATTCAAACATATAGTTTCAGTTCTCACATTGGCTCTTACGGTATCGGTTCGCATTCCGTCACCCATTACACCCGCCTCGCCAAAATAATGCCCAACCGGCATGTATGAGGTAATAACTTCTTTATTATTTGATTGCTTAACCGACGTCACAGAACCAATGCGAATCAGATGCACTTCGTCACCGTGCTCGCCTTCAGTATAAATATTTTGATTGGCGTCGAAAGTCTTTAGTTCTGTATTAGCGACAACTTCAGCCAGCTCATCGTGCGGGGTATTGGGCGCAAACTTGGTTTGCAGCGCGCGTAGAATAAAAGCCTCGTCAAGCACACGCTTAACCGACTCTACCGAGTTAATCAACTTAACCATGCTACGTCGAGGCGTCTCGACAACAACGCAACCTTCTCCAGCGTATACCGTTGCGGTTCGACGGCGCCCTGAAATTAGGCTTTGCTCACCAAAAAAACCGCCTCGATTAAAATGAAACTCACCAACGCCCGGTAATTTCACATAGGCATTGCCATCGACCACAACAAAGAACGAGTTGGTAAATTCACCCTTAACACAAAGCTCATCGCCCGGAGCCCTTTTAGAGACCTTACTATCGAGAATGAATTCGCGAAAATTTAGCGGGTTGATGCCGTTGTAGATTGGTGACGAACCTTGAAGGTACTCTAAAATTTCATCAATAGTCTTGTCGTATGGCAAGCCATCGAATGCGTCGACAAAAAGAGGGTGGTCAGCCGGTTCAATATTATTGCCCTGAATGTATTCGACTACTTCGTAACCCTGATTCATGGCCTGCTTAATCAATGGATAACCACCAAGAGCGCCAATCACATACATACCAGCAACATTTGACTCATATTGGCTAGACAGCTCGGGCAGCGCCGCTGGGCTGTCATTGGGAAACTCAATGCCGAACGACTCAACCAGCCTACGGGGTGGAATAGCGCCCAGGCGAGCGATAACACGATCAACCGGCACCGGCAGCTCGCCAGTAGGTGTGCTTAAGAAGAAAATATAGCGACTTTCATCACTCGGATTTTCTTCAATTCTAGCGGGATTTGCTTCGTAGAAACATTCAATTGCGCCGTCGCTAATTGATGACGTTATAAGATCTAAGTTGCCCTGCTTGGCACGCGCAAATTCGTCACGTCTGTTAATGATACAAACTTGATTCGAACCCGCTAAGCCGACCGCATTCTCGATCGCTGCGTCACCAGCACCGACGATAGCAATACGCTCGCCATTGTATTCGCCCGGATCATCTAGTTGATACTGCACATGCTCGAATTGGTCGCCGGGGCAACCAAGCTTGCGCGGATTACCCTGAACACCAATGCTCAAAATAATAAATTTTGCGGCAATTTGCTTGCCATTGACTAAAGTAATAGTAAAGTCGCCTTTGGAGCCTTCTATAGCGCTCACTTCCGATCCGTACTGAATATTAGTATTGGTCGAGGTCATACCCTCTTCCCACTTATCCAATATGTATTCTCGCGTTCCAGCCGAGAAATCGAGCGGGCTTCGCAATGGCAGCTTGGTCGGCGTGTCCATTACATGCTTGCCTTTTTGGTACTTCTGGATGGTGTTTGAATGCTTTGGAGAGCCTTCGAGTAGAACGTGCGAAAGACCTAATTCGGCCGCGTGAGCAGCTGCACTCATACCACCAGGACCTGAGCCAATCACTGCAATATCAAACGTTTCCATCTACCCTTCTCATTATTTTCTTTACCCTGAGGAAATACTAACCGAATGTTAACCTAATTTGAAGGAATAGATATACGCAGTTCGGACTATATCGTCTGACAACTATGTTTGACAAAATACTTAGTCAACGGCAAGATCAAATTAGTCAACCAAGTAATTTTTCGAGTTGCTAGCTCTCTCAAGGCGTGAAGTTTTTTCGAGAGGTGGAATGCTCGCCCATTTTATAGCTCCAGCACCAAGGACTTTTTAGGCCATGTATTTCTCAACACGTTTTTTAATAAAACTAATCTTTTTGATCAAGCTCAACTTTTCCTTAAAACTCAACTCCTTATCAGTACGCGACGCTTTGTCAGTGATCAATAGAGGCAGGGCGTTGTCAGTCGTCAGTACGATCGTTTTCAGCTTAGCGGCGCTTACCAATGCTTTTGCTGAAGATGAAGCAGTGAACCCCAACCTAGAGCAAACATCAGCCAAACATTTAGGTGTAGCCAGTTGCGCCGCCAGCACTTGCCACGGAAGTACCCTTCCATTTGTAGAGTCAAATGTATTACAAAATGAGTTTCGCACTTGGAATGAGCTAGACCCGCACGCGCGGGCCTATCAAACGCTGCTAAGTCCAGAATCCAAAAAAATTGCTAGAAACCTTGGCTTGGCGTCAGCCGAAACCTCCGATGTTTGCCTGAGCTGTCATGCTGACAATGTTGCACCTACACGTCATGGAGATGATTTCGATATTACTGAAGGAGTAGGCTGCGAGACCTGTCACGGTGGTGCCGAGAACTACATAGAATCGCATACAAAAGCAAGCCATCAAGAAAACCTCGAAGCCGGTTTAAGCAAAACCGAAAACCCGACAGTTCGAGCAGAGCTATGTGTATCGTGCCACATCGGCAATCACACTGACCGCAAGATCACCCACACGATAATGGGCGCAGGGCACCCTCGGCTAAGCTTCGAACTAAACACCTTCAGCAGTATTCAACCGGCACATTATCAGGTAGATAGCGATTACACCGAGCGCAAGGGGCCGCACAATGAATTGCAAATTTGGGCAATCGGCCAACTGGTCGCATCCGAACAATTACTGACAAATATCAGAGAGTTTCCAAGATCAGGTCTTTTTCCTGAGCTAGTTCATATGGACTGCCTAGGCTGTCACCAACCAATGAGCAAGATCGACTGGGCGCCGAACCCGTTGACCAATCTCGCCGCTGGCTCGCTTCGATATAACGACGCCCATCTGTTAATGAGTTATCAATTAGCTAAAACGGTGTCGCCTAGCTTAGCTAATGAAGTACTCGGTAATACTCAGGCATTTTTAAACGGCGGAGCATCATCAAACAATAGCGATAAATTGGCATCGAAATTACTCAACAATATTGAAAAAATTCGCACCAGCCTAGAAGGCTCACCACTCTCGCAAGAGCAAGCCAATGCAATATTAAATGCGCTAATCAACAATGGATTAAGCGCCAGCCATCAGGGTTATGCCTCAGCTGAGCAATCAGCAATGGCGATCAACTCTGTACTCCGAGTTATCATCACCAGCCAAGACGACGCTAGCAATAAAGCGGCGCTATTAGGTGGTGTTGAAACGATGTTCAAAGGGGTAAACAACCCTGAACGTTATCGCCCAGAGATATTTGTAGCCGGGCTTCGAAAGATTCAAACGTCGATAAAATAGATAACTATGGTGTAAAAACTTGAACTTGAACTGACAGAGCATGCCCCGAAATGCTCTTACTACCGCCTTGTAGCTACCTCGTTACTAGAAAGCCAACCCTAGCTATCTTTTAATTTCACGTCACCTCCAATAGTTCGCTTTTTGTGAGGCAAAGACCATCTATCACTCGCCCCTGTTGGTCAATCAAACTATATGAAGATTTAGCTTGCTTCAATGTACCCGAGCTTTTGGTATAGCGCTAATCGCTATTGCTCAAAATATTGATACGCACACGACTGTTCTAACAAGAACTACAGCCTTCGATGGCTAGATTTCAGAAGTGTGGTTTAAGCTGTGATTTCATTTGGCTAATTGCAAATCTGGTGAGATAAATGAACTTTTATTTTACTGGTTGACTTACGCGAGCGCTTGATGCTCGTCGAGCACCTAAGCCAAACTAAGTGCCCATGCCCTCCTTTATGTTTGCTCGTATAGTCCGCCAACACCAAAACGTTGATTGATTCGGCACTTTTCAGACGCAGTAAGCTCCGCAACAGCCAATAAAAAAGCAAAATATACAGCTAAGACTCTTACTCCACGACGTGTGAAAATAATTACATTCATAAAGCCCTCTGAATATATCTAAACATCCATCTTTTATTAGCCTTTTATTAAACGTTCCATCATGCCATTAACAGATATCCTCATTCTCTCAATGCCACTTTCGATTTCTTCAAACTCTTCAATTCCCAGTGATTCAATTGGGGTGGATTGATTACCAAGGCTAACTCGCTCTACAGTACTGGTTAAACGCTTTATGCTGTGTTTGAGTTTTCTTGGAACGAGTTCGGCAGAATACAACATCACGCTAATCGCTATTATGCCCAATATTATACTTAAGATCATTGACACTAATAACTCAGTTTCAAGCGCTCTTCCGTCCGCCTCAGACTCATTAATGTTGCGAGTCACAATGGTTTGAATTTTATGTATTATGGTATCAAGATTTTCATGTGCGCTGTCTAAGCTGTGAGCAAACCGCTCAAAATCCGTCATGGTTACTGGGTGATTTAGATTATCAACAGACTGTTGAATCTTAAAGAACACGTCTACATTTTGCTTATTCACCTTTCTTAGCTCAACCGTAAAGTTTGCCAATACTTTATCGTCAGTTATAGTAGCTAAATTTTCAAGCTCGATAATGCTCTCTTTTAACTCTTCTTCTGCTGCCGTCCACTTGCCAATATCTCGGCTTCGTAATGACACATTGCGAATATTCACAAAATAGTTAAATACATACAGCTCCATGACATTAATGTCTGTTTCTATACGTTGAAGATAACGAATCTCCTCGGTTTTAATAATAGTACGCTCTAACTT
>JAESTB010000111.1 GCA_016763815.1 Arenicella sp. | reverse complement strand
TACCAAGACAGCCTTTCGATCAATATTAGCAAACTCTCGCAATTGCTGTGGCAGCAAAATTCGTCCACTTCCATCCATAGCGCAATCGTCAGCGTGACCGATTAACATGCGCTTCAATTGACGAACCTGAGCATTTAGACTTGGTAGCGAGGTCAATTTTTGCTCAACCACATCCCAATCGTCTAATGTATACAACAATAGGCAATGATCGCTTGGACTAATAGTAACCACCAAATCATTGCCTGACTCGCCACAAAGGGCATCACGAAGCTTGGTCGGAATCGACATCCGCCCCTTCGCGTCCAAACTTATATGGTTACTGCCTCTCGCCACGACTCTTTTAGTTCACTCATTATTAGCATTTGATATGCAATTGTGAAAGCTTGGAGAGAATTACCCCAATTCCCACAATTACCCACATTTCGCCACTATCTATGACAGTCTGTGTTGAGTCAAGAACTAATTGACGAGAAAACCTTTTTCTTTCAGTAAGTTAGCGCAACTTTCTATGCGACTTAAGGCTGCTATTTAAAGTATCACTTTAACTTCAAACTGCAACAGATTATTTAATAGGAGATTAATAAACAATCAATTTCGATCAGACCGGTAACTGAACAGATCATTATGTTTCGGTAATGCGAGGCCTTTAGAGCAAGCAAGCAATAATCTTTATAGACTACCACATACTGTAAATAATAACAGTGAATTGACGAGAAGCTCGACGTTACGTTATAGATTGTTTGATATTTTAAATACGATCCAGTTCACGAGCTCCTTAACACAAAGCTCGGAACCAGCACGTAAAAATGAGTCAACCTATAAGCCGGGTCCCGTCAAGGACAGTCATTCATCTAGGACATGCATCGCTGCATGCCTCAAGCAACCTACCCGTGTTCAACGCGAGCCACGCCTTAACTTCAAGCCTAAGCTCAAAGAACGAACACCTATTTGGTCTTGCTCCGAGTGGGGTTTACCTTGCCGCTCGTGTTACCACTAACGCGGTGCGCTCTTACCGCACCATTTCACCCTTACTAACCTTTAAGTTCCAAACGAATTTGAAGCTTAAACCGCTTAAATTCGGAATTAGCGGGCAAGAAGCCTGCTATGCCCTGATCTTCAGCGTTCTTTTAAAAAGAAGAAAGCGGTATCTTTCTGCTGCACTTGCCGTCGGCTCACGCCGCCCAGACGTTATCTGGCACTCTGCTCTTTGGAGCCCGGACTTTCCTCCCCTTCTTACGAAGCGGCGACTGCCCAGTTGACTCGAGCCGAAGTTTACTCAAATTCATGGCGTTTAGCAAAGGCCTCAGACGGTAGAAATCAATAATAAAAAGGCTATTGTGTTCGTAATGACTCTAACGCGGTCGGTAGGTCATCAAAACCATGCGACTTTGCCTTCGCCTTCAAGCCGTCAACAATTTCACCAATCATGCTAGGGCCTTGATAGATAAATTGACTGTAGATTTGCAGATAGTCGGCACCAGCTAGCATTTTATCCCAGGCGTCATCTGCATCTTTAATACCGCCAACGCCGATAATTTGTACTCTGCCCTTTAGTAAACGATAAAACTGGTGAATACACTCAGTCGACAACTCTTTGACCGGCGCACCACTTAAACCACCGACTTCCTGAGCATGGTCGCTTTTGAGGCTATCAGGCCTTGCCACGGTTGTGTTAGTCGCAATTAGCGCATCAAATTGATGCGAAATTACTAGCTCTGCAATCGTTTCTATTTCGTCTTCGTCAAGGTCAGGCGCCACCTTTAAGGCAATAGGAACATAGCGCTTATGAACCGTCTGGCATTTTTTCTGGGCGACTTTAATTTTCGCCAGCAAGTCATCTAAGAACGATTCATTTTGCAGCTCTCGAAGCGACTTAGTATTCGGTGAAGAAATATTAACGGTTATATAATCGGCCTGCGAATAAACTCGTTGCATAGCGGATACGTAGTCAAAATGAGCATCTTCGATCGCCGTCTCCGCATTTTTACCAATATTAATCCCAGCAACCGCGGTGCTCTCAGTCTTTTTAATATTTTCCAAAAATGCATCAACGCCGCCACTATTAAAGCCCATTCGGTTTATTAAAGCCTGGTCCTCGACTAAGCGAAACATTCGTGGCTTAGGGTTACCGGGCTGAGGTTTTGGCGTTACCGTACCCATCTCAACACCACTAAAACCCATTGCTGAAAACGCGGGCAATGCGGCAGCTTCTTTATCTAAGCCTGCCGCCAAGCCTACCGGGTGACGAAAGTTAATACCCATGCAGGTCACTGGAAGGTCAGCAACATTGCGACCAAAAAACCGATTGATTTGTGCCGTCAAAAAAGGTTTTTTTGAGGCAAAAGCCAGTTTCGACAGAGTTAAGTCGTGAGCCCGTTCTGGGTCGAGCGCGAACAGTGCCGGCTTAATCAATGAATACATTAGCTTTGATGTGCTGGTCATGGTTTTTAGCCTTGATTGTTTTTTCGTTATGAACGTTGAGTTTGGTAGCAACGATCAGCTACAGCCAAGGATACCAGACCTTGATTAACTTTCGCGGCCAAAAGCGGACTTAGTGGCGCCACGATCCATCAAGTGTGGCGTACCACGATCCATCGAGTGCCACTTGACCCCTTAATTAAGCTAATCCGAGTTCTGTAGCTTCCACGCGCTGGCATACAAGCCATTTAAAGCGAGCAACTGAGCATGCGTGCCCTGCTCCGCAATTTGACCTTTTTCTAGTACCAATATCAGGTCGGAGTCGACAATTGTCGATAAGCGATGGGCGATAACAACGCTGGTGTAATCACCTCGAACACGCTCCATGGCTTGCAAAATGCGTTGTTCTGCACGACTGTCAAGCGATGAGGTAGCTTCATCAAAGATCATTATTTTAGGCTGCTTCAAAATTGCTCGAGCAATCGCGACTCGTTGCTTCTCACCGCCGGAGAGCTTGAAACCGCGCTCGCCAACTTGAGTTTCGGCGCCCTCCGGCAACTGCTTAATGAAGTCGTCAAGATAAGCCATGCTAATCGCCGCCCAAACTTGCTCTTCACTAGCGTCGACATTACCGTATTGAATATTTTCGAAAATACTCGCGTTAAACAAAACGGTGTCTTGTGGCACGACGCTGATCGCCTGGCGCAAACTTTTTTGCGATACCATTGAAGTATCTTGGCCGTCGATAATAATGCTGCCCGAGCTCACATCATAAAACCGAAACAACAACTTCATAATGGTCGACTTACCTGAGCCGCTACCACCAACGATCGCCACTTTTTGCTTCGGCGCGACTTTGAAACTGACACCTTTAAGAATCGGCCGTTCAGGGTGATAGGCAAAACTCACGGCATTAAATTCTATCGCGCCTTCGGCCACTGACATCGTCGGCGCACTAGGTAAATCTTTAACCGATGACTCCACTCGGAGTAACGCAAACATGGCATCGATGTTCGCCAGAGAGCCCTTCATTTCTCGATAAACAAAGCCAAGAAAATTAAGCGGTATAAATATCTGCATCATCAATGCATTAATTAGTACAAAATCACCGATAGTCATAATGCCTTGGCTGACATGGTGAGCCGCTAGCACCATCGACGCGGTCGCGGCCGCAGATATAATCAACGACTGCCCACCATTTAGGCCAAACAAGGTGAGTCGATTCTTACGCCTAGCCGCTTCCCAATCGGCTAGATTTTCATCATAGCGATCGGCCTCGTAATCCTCGTTATTGAAATATTTTACGGTTTCAAAGTTCAATAAGCTGTCGACCGAGCGGGTACTAGACTTACTCTCAGCCCGGTTCATCTGTCGAATGGTGTCGGTACGCCATTCGGTGGCGACCACCGAGAAGCCGACATAAGCCACCACTGAAACCAGCACTATTACAGCGTACCAAACAGAATAGTTCCAAAATAGTAGCACCATGATCATGCCAATTTCGACAAAGGTGGGGACAATATTGAAGATCATAAAACGCATCAAAAAACTGATGCCGCTAACGCCCCGCTCTATATCTCTTGAGACGCCACCGGTTCGACGATTTAAGTGGTAGGCTAAATCCAGCGAGTGCAAATGTTGAAAAACTTTATGACCAACTCGGCGCATAGCGCGCTCGGTAACTCGGCCAAAGATAGTGTCGCGCAATTCACCAAACAGCACATTTGCGAAACGCACCACACCATAAGCAACTAACAATGCTATCGGCACTATGATCAAAGCCTGCAATTGCTCAGTTGTATCACCATTAAGTTGATCAACGACATACTTGAGGATAAACGGCAAGCCGACACTGGCCATTTTGGCGCCGACCAAGCACAACAAAGCCAAGGCAATACGTCCCTTAAACTCGGTCATAAACGGAATTAGCTCCTTTAAACTAGACCAATCTACATTATCTAAATCTGCGGCATCTCCAGAGCCGCGACGAGCACCTCTCATAACTAATCCTGCCTAAAGGCGTTCCAGATCGGCAATTAGTTTCTCAAGCACTTGGTCTCGATAACCGTAGCCGACAGTTCGATTAAAATTAAATACAAAGCGGTACTTTCTAACACTCTGTTGTAGTGGTGTTGGCTGCAACTCAATATAGCCAGCATAGCTGCGCACCCCGTTGAGAGTGCCCGTTTTAGCATATACCGACACCGTTTTAGAGCTGACCATAATCTTCTTAAATAAAGCTTT
>JAESTB010000110.1 GCA_016763815.1 Arenicella sp. | reverse complement strand
ATTTACCTAAAAGTTAGAAACTATCACAATAATACATATATGTTTGGTTATTACAATCATTATCTGATAGAGTTAAATACTAATAGTTTGGTTCGCCTTACTAAAATAATAAATTAGTCTGGACGGTTTGCTTTTATCCGTACGGTACTGAAAGAGTATACGGAGTATACGATTTGCCTAAGCCTGTGAAGTTTTACAATTGGATAATACGAAACGCCGTCATCCTAGATGGTAGTGGGGGCTCGGAATACCGTGCAGATGTTGGAATCATTGATAATCGCATAGCATGCATTGGTGATCTGGATGGCCGCGAATGTGAAAGTACTATTGATGCTCAAGGTCTTTGTCTAGCGCCAGGCTTCATTGATGTACATACGCATGATGATATTCATCTACTGAACAACCCTGAAATGCTGAGCAAGATTAGCCAGGGAGTCAGTACCGTTATTGTCGGTAACTGTGGAATTAGTGCGAGTCCGGTTTCTTTGAATGGCCCGCCCCCAGACCCGATGAATTTGCTAGGCAACGAACACGATTTTGTCTTTCCTCGAATGAGAGACTACGCAGCGGCGATTAATCGTGTTCAGCCTTCCGTGAATGTGGCGGCGTTGGTGGGGCATACGTCATTGCGGGCTAATCACATGAATCAACTGGATAGGCCGGCTAACCAAGGCGAAATCTTGGCTATGCGCGAGGACCTTGCGCTTGCTCTTGTGGATGGCGCTCTTGGGTTGAGCAGTGGTCTGTCATATGAGAGCGCAATCAATGCGCCTGCCGATGAGTTGCTTTCGCTTGCCAAGGAACTTACTAAATCCGGAGCTATTTACACTACCCATTTGCGGTCAGAGTTTGAAGGGATTTTGGATGCAATGAAAGAAGCCTTTACGCTAGGTAAGGAATCGGATATCCCTGTTGTCATTTCCCACTTTAAATGTGCGGGAGTCGCGAATTGGGGGAGAACGCTGGAAACAATTCCATTACTACAGCAGGCCGCATCGAAACAAGAAGTTGCTTGTGATTGTTACCCCTATGCAGCCAGTTCCAGTACCTTAGATCTTAAACAGGTAACCGATGATTTTGATATTTTCATAACATGGTCTGACCCTCATGCTGAAATGGCTGGAAAAATGTTGGCTGATATTGCCAGTGAATGGAACCTATCGCTACTTAGTGCGGCTAAAAAGTTGCGACCAGCTGGCGCCGTTTATCACAGTATGGATGAGGCCGATGTTCGACGTGTATTGCAATACACGGATTGTATGATTGGCTCAGACGGTTTACCGGGAGACCCTCATCCGCACCCTAGGCTATGGGGAACGTTCCCACGGGTTCTCGGCCACTACAGTCGAGACATGAAAATTCTCAATTTACCTGAAGCGATTAGAAAAATGACTGGTTTGCAGCGTCTAAATTTAGGCTCAAACAACGAGGCCTTATTGCTGAGGGGTATTATGCCGACTTAGTGTTATTCGATGCCAAAAACGTTGACGATGTTGCCAGCTTTGAAAACCCAACTCAGGTGGCCTCTGGTATAGAAAACGTCTGGGTAAACGGGCATCTAAGCTATCAAAATTTGGAAATAACCGGCACGAGAGCCGGTAGGTTTCTCGCTCGAGAACATTAACGTTCAATTTAACTGAAGTAGGAAAAACATGTCAATAACAAGATTCGGTACAGAAGGTGGAACTGGAACAGGTGGGCAACATTTACCATTTTCTAGAGCGGTAGAGGCGGGTGGTTGGCTGTATGTCTCGGGACAAACGCCAATGCTTGATGGTGAAGTGGTCGAAGGCGGGGTCATCGAACAATCACAAATAGCGATAGATAACTGCTTAAAAATCATGTCAGAAGCAGGTTATGAGCTCAAAGATGTTGTACACGTAAAAGTGATATTAACGGACGCACGATATTTTCAATCGTTTAACAAAGTATTCAAAAAAGTATTTGGCGGTCATCCCCCCGCACGCATTTGTGTAGTGGCAGACCTTGTTGTTGATTGTAAAGTGGAGGTAGATGTTACTTGCTACAAAGCTCCCAACGGCAACTAATTGTTGTTCTTGATACTTAAAATTTTAGCCATCCAACATTTACGGAATTACTACAATGGAATCATCATTATTCTTAACAATATTTTTGATCTATGTTGTTTTTATGATTGCTTTGGGCTGGTTCGTCTCGAGGAAACAAACAACCGGAGAGGATTTTTTGCTGGGTGGGCGCGATATGCCGATTTTCCTAACCATTGGTACGACCGTCGCGACCATGGTTGGTACTGGTTCATCTATGGGAGCTGTCGGGTTTGCTTATGACAACGGTTGGGCCGGAACCCTTTATGGCCTAGGTGGTGCAATTGGGATACTACTATTGGCTTGGTTGATCGCCCCTGTTAGGGAGCATCGCTTTATGACCATGAGTGAAGAACTATCCTACTATGTTGGGGCAAATCCATTAATAAAGAACGTAGTCGCTGTGTTGATTTTCATCGCCAGCATCGGTTGGCTCGGCGCGCATATGATCGGCGGTGGGATCTACCTCGCCTGGGTAACAGACCTGAGTCCGAGTGCGGCAAAGGTGGTCGTCGCAATGGGCTTTGCGGTCTATGTTGTCATTGGTGGGTACACTGCCGTAGTTTGGACCGATACTATCCAAGCGGTGATTTTGTTTGTAGGGTTTATCTTGATGGCCGTTGTATCTATCGAGCATGTGGGTGGATGGTCTGTTTTATTAGAGGCCCAACCGTTAGAAAATGTTTCACTGCTTGGGCTGGATAAAGTCGGTTTAATACCCGCTATGTCTTTAGCCGCGGCCATACTTGTTGGTATTCTTGCTACGCCGTCATATAGGCAACGAATCTATTCGGCTAAGAGTGTTTCCGCGGCGAGAAAGAGCTTTATACTATCCGGCTGTCTCTATTTACTATTTTCATTTATTCCCGCTCTCATCGGCATGGCGGCTTATGCGATTGACGGAAACTTAAAGGAAGCCACGTTTGCATTTCCATTTTCGGCAATTCAGGTGTTACCACTATGGATTGGTATTGTGGTGCTTATTGCTGGCTTGTCGGCCACGATGTCAAGTGCAAGCTCAGATGCGATAGCGGCCGTCAGCATTTTGTTGCGAGATATATTTGGGTTGGTGACAGGTAAAATGCCTGATAAAGAGAAAATGATTCCGTTTTCTAGATTTGGCTTGATTCTAATTATTGCTGTCGCTCTGGTATTTGCGTTAACGTCGAACGATATTATTGGTTACATAACTAAAATGATTTCTACCATTATGTCTGGGCTATGTGTCTGCTCGCTGCTTGGGAAATTTTGGCCTAGATACAACTGGCAAGGAGCATTGGCGACACTGCTTGGCGGCTCGGTTACTTCAATACTTGTTATTAGTGTAAACCCGTGGTTGGAGTTTTGGGGTAACCCGATATTGCCGGCCGTTTTAGTCGCCCTGCTGGTTGGCGTCATTACTGCAATGATTACTCCTGCTTCAACAATATTAGCCGAGGAAGCTTTAGATATTCTTGCCCGTGAGCGGGCTCAGATTGAATAGCAACGGTTGCGAAATGACAGTTGATGATAATTATATTAGTTTAGGGGCGGAACAATAAAATGCCAGAGTTGAAAAACTTGAAGCCGCTTAATATTGGTTTCTTTGGGGAAGCTATGATTGAGATAAGCGGAGAACCGCTTAGCAAAAATTTTTCTGGTGATGTTTTAAATACTGCGATTTACTTGAAGCGTCTCTCTAGGAAATCTAAACAAGATCAGCGCAATATCAATTGCAAGTTTATTACAGCGCTTGGTAAGGACTCCATAAGCGATGAAATGATGGCGGTTTGGGAACAGCAAGGGCTAGATCTCGAGTTAGTCGTCAGGTTGCGCGATAAAAAGCCAGGTCTCTACCTGGTTGAAAATTTTGCTGATGGAGAACGAGTTTTTCACTATTGGCGAGACTCTAGCGCAGCAAAATATTATTTTCAAAGTGAGCAATCGAAGCTTGCTGACGTGTTAAATTCCAATCAGTTGGACTACTTTTATTTGAGCGGCATTAGTCTGGCCATTCTTAGCCCTGACGATAGACGAAATCTATTGGGGTTACTTGGAGCGTTTCGAGATCGCGGTGGAAAAATAATTTTTGATAATAATTATAGACCCGCCTTATGGGAGGCTGGCGCCGTTGAGGATATTTACTTATCTATATTAGGGTTGAGCTATATAGCCCTTTTAACGGATGTTGATGAATTATTGGTTTTTGGTTCTGATGATAGCGATGAAATTATCCAACGCTGCCGTTCCTTGGGCGTGACTGAAATTGTTATTAAGTATGGCGCAGACCCTTGTGTCATTTATGCTGAAAACAGAAAGATAGCCGTACCAAGTTGTGACGTTGATCGGGTGGTCAGTACTAGCGCGGCAGGTGATTCCTTCGCTGCTGCTTACTTATATTGTCGGCTTTTGGGTGGGCCAATAGATGAGGCGGCTAGGCAAGGTCATGATCTCGCAGCAAAAGTGATACAATATTCAGGTGCCATTATCCCTGAAGCAGCACATTAGTTGTTGTGGTCAGTTTAAATTTAAATCAGCGGGAGCCGTATTTTAGTGAGCTATAAAGTAGATATTGTATCCAAAATAACGGAGAACATTTCTCAATTTCGTCAGGCCGAACAAAAGGTTGCCCAAGTTATTCTAGATGACTTGATGTTTGCTGCGTCGGCAAGTATCACTGAATTAGCTGAAAAATCTCAGGTAAGTGAGTCTACTATAACGAGACTTGCGAAAGCATTGGGGTGTAAAAATGTTCGCGATTTAAAATTTCAACTGGCGCAGGTTTCCTCGGTGGGCGAACGATTTATCAGTGAAGTGAATATTGAGCCATCAGGTATTAGTGGTGTGTATGAATCTATTCATAAAGCCCTTAAGCTAAATGCCAACTTGATTACTCAAAAAATGCTAGATGACTGTATTGCATTAATCGGCCGAGCAAATCAGGTGATCACATTCGGCGTTGGAGGAACCAGTACTTTAATGGCCCAGGAGGGCCAATTCAGACTGTTTAGATTAGGCATTGCATCAACGGCATATTCAGACCCTGTACTGATGAGAATGACCGCAGCCACGATTGATAAAAATGATGTAGTTCTCTGTTTTTCATTGGGCGGGTATAGCCCAGATGTGGAAGAGTCCGTACAAATTGCCAAGAAATTTGGGGCTTCGATTATCTCAATTACATTGGCCGATTCCCCTCTGGCACGAAAGTCTGACGTGAATCTGCCGATTCTAATTCGTGAAAGCGACTATATTTTCAAGCCCAGTGCCTCGCGGTATGTGATACTGGCGGCGGTTGATGTGTTAATGACAGAATTAGCCGTTCAATATAAACGCAAATCGCGTGAAAAATTACGTCGTCTTAAACAAACCCTCGACGATTACCGTGAAGGTAACGATAAGCTGCCACTCGGTGATTAACCTTCAAGATTGAACCGCCCTCGAGTAGTGCGTGAATCGGCTTTAGCGCATTAATATTCCTCTTGAGGATCGTAAGCCGCGAGTCCAAATCCTAATCGAATCATAAATTTCGCCAGTAACTATTGTTGCCTTGATATGAAAGGGGAATAAGGTCGCGAACTCTCCTGACTGTAACTATCACAGTAAATTACTTTTTTTGAAATAAACAATCATTTCTCTTGAAATCAACTTGCTTTAGATGTAAGTTAGTATCTCAATATAATATTTATTGTGATACTTTCAATCATATTGTGTGTTTTAAGATTTTAATAGTCACAAACCATAATAACAATTTAAAGAGGAGTAATATGATTTTACCAAAACATAAAAGGTCTCTGCTGGCCTGTGCTATCGCCGTAGCGGGTGCAGCGGGCCCAAGCGTGTTGTACGCGCAAGAGTCTCAGGCTGCTGACTCGGTGGCGCTAGAGGAGGTTGTCGTTACGGGTGTGCGCGCGAGTATTCTGCGTGCCATTGATGCAAAACGTAACAGTCAGGGTTTCAGTGACTCTATTTCAGCGGAAGACTTGGGTAAATTCCCTGATCTAAATATCTCAGAATCTCTTCAGCGTGTGCCAGGTGTTACTTTAAATCGCAACCCTAATGGTGAAGGCGAGCAGATTAACCTGCGTGGATTATCCCCGTTATTTACCCGCGTTGAAATAAATGGCTTGACTGGCTTGGGCAATGGTAGTGGTGCCGATGCTAATAAAGACGGCAGCCTAGGAACTACGGGCGGTGGCCGGGAGTTCAGCTTTGAATTGTTGCCAGCGGAGCTGTTTTCCACTGCCAGTATCGCAAAATCAGCAAGTGCAGCCCAGAGTGAAGGTGGTTTGGCGGGTGTCGTCTCACTTGAAACACCAAGAGCATTGAGCCATGAGGGCTTTAAATATACAGCTTCTGCGCATCTTAATTATGACAGTAAATCAGGTTCTACTGAACCACGTTTATTCTTTGCTTTTAGTAATAATATTAATGATCGATTTGGCATCTCGGGTGCTATTTATAAGGCTGATTCTCAATTCCAGTCAGACAGCATAGAAAGCGGCAACAGACAGCCATTGACTGATGTTTTTGATGCGGTTAGAACGCCTGGTGGCGATGGCGCATTTGGAACCGCAGACGATGTGATACAAACGTTGGGCGCTTATGCCAGTGAAAACCCACTGGCCTTAAATGCACTGGCGATTAAGACACCAAGAGCGATCTCGTTTAGAGAGCAGCGTGAGAATATTGCTGGCAATCTTAATCTACAGTTCAGGCCTACGGAGGGTGTTGAAATAATCGCTGATCTTCTTATTGCTGAGTTATCCAGCGAAAAAGATGTTGTGCGTCCAGATGCTGCCATAGAGGGGACCCATACCTTGGTAATTGGGCCTAACAATCCGTTTACCACTGCTGGTGGTCTAGTGACGCAAGCAACACTAGATGAGGTGCAGTACCGCCCGAGTACACGACAATTAGATATTGAGGATAAATTCGTACAGCTTTCTTTAAGTGCTGATATTGCGTTGTCCGAGAAGTGGACAGTAAAACCGCTTTTGGGTTATGCCAATCGTAAGGCTGTGCGTGATCATGCTTTGTTGGCATTCCGTGCCAACAATACCGATGGAGGCAATCTTGATTGTAGTTCTGCTACGGCCAATGCAGGTTGCCGTAGCAATATAGCGCATTATCTGACCTATAGTGGTCAAGGCACGGACTTTGATTTTCAGAGTGATTATACAAATTTCGATGGCAATCCCGAGAATTTTGGTTTAAATGTATTGATTTTCCGTCCGTCTGTAGACGAGGATGAAGAGACTACGTTTAAGCTGGATTTCAATCGTAGTTTTGATGATAGAGCTTTGACATCATTTGATTTTGGCTTGCGCTACAATGATAAAACCAAAACGGTGAACTTTCGAGAATATCGCCTAGCTCGCACGGGCGGTCAGCCTTTTGATGGCTTTGAAAATGTTGGTACACTGGTTCCCCATGATGTCGAAGGCACATCTAACAGTTTTAACGATCAACTGTTGACTCCCGACCCTGACCGGGTTTTCTCGTACTACTTCCCCAATGGTTTCAATGAAGAGGCCAGCACTGGTACGCTCGCCAATACCAGAATAGACAATCGCCGTGGACGCGGTGCGCAACAAAGCTATGAGATCGAGGAGGAGACCTTCAACCTGTATGCTTCTGGCGATTTTGAGTTTAGTGATAAGCTTAATTTGAATGCTGGCTTACGTTATGTGAAGACAGATCAGACCTCCAGAGGCTCAAGGGTTGAGGCGCGAGATACGGCAAATGAGGTCATTACTCCAGTTACCGTTGAAAATGATTATAGCGAATTTCTGCCTAGTGTCAGTCTACGCTATGAACATACCGAAGAGATTTTGTTACGGGCGGCGTATTCAACAACTCTGACCCGTGCCAATCTGCCACAGCTATCGCCGTTTGAGCAGGTTTTTGTTTCAACCGTAGGGGCTGACAATGGGTTTATTAATCGTGGTAATCCTCAATTGGAGCCCTTTACTTCAGATAATTTTGATCTAGGTGCAGAGTGGTATTTCGAAGAAGAGGGTCTACTCTCTGTCAATGTTTTTTACAAAGACCTTAGCGATTTTGTTGGTAATGAAATTACTCGAGAAAATACGCTGGTTGCGCCACAAGTTGCTTGTACTTTAGCTGAGATAGCGGTTGGTTTAGCGGGTGGTGGTTGTGATGCGGACGGCAGAGCGTCGTTTAACCTAAGAGTGACGAACCCAATCAATGCAGTCTCTGCCAGTATTCAAGGTTTGGAGTTTGGTTTTCAAAAACCACTCGGTAATGATTTTGGGATGTTGTTCAACTATACCTACGCCGATAGTTCAGCTGATTTTGGGGCCGAAAATGATGTCCGTGAAGACGGGCTCCCTGGGCTCTCAAAGAATAGCTTCAATGCGGGGGTCTATTATGATGCTGATTATGGTGACAAAGGTGCTTTAGAAGCTCGTTTGAATTATGCCTGGCGTGATCGTTACCTCGCTGTTTTTGCTGATGATTTTGCCCGCCCTAAGTTTACAGAAGATTATGGTCAGCTTGATTTATCCGTAAGTTATTCATGGGGTAATTTTCGGACATCGTTGCAACTTCTGAATCTAACCGATGAGAATGTAAGATTCAAAGGCTTTGATTCGGGTGTTGGCTTCTATGATTACGGCGTTCACGACACCAGTCAACGTGTGGTATTTGGTGTGCAGTATACGAACTAAAATCGACAGCAATATTCTTTAGCCGTTCGAACCAAAATAAACTGTAAGGCAAAAAAAGCTAACGATAGATATGTTCTATCGTTGGTTTTTTTGTAATAGACGCAATGTCATGATTTGCGGTAGTTAAACCATTCCACTTCTAGTATTTCCTGAAGAACGAGAACTCTAATAGAACTAGTGTTCAATCAATCAAGCAAACAGGACGTACAGCCCTTCAATATTTGGTCTAGGTTTCAATCTCTTCGAAGCTCTGAGTCATTGGCAGATCGCGAGTAATAAATATTTTTACAAGTGACTCATTGTGACGGTATTGATTAAGGTCGAGGTTTTTTTTGTAGCGTTTTTGCCGTTTTTCGAAGAGAGCGTGTACATTCTTAGCTTGCGGAATCGAGTTCTCAACGCAGCTAGGGCATAGCATTTGAAAAGCGTAGAGTCCGACTACCGTACCTTTCAAACTGTCTAGAGTAATATCAGAGTCGCTACTCAATCACTTCTGTACTATTACTTTGGGCGCTCTTACGTCTTCTTGTTTCATAGCCATTGCAATGGAGGACAACGACAGGCCTGGTATTCAAACCTGCCTCCGCCACTGGATTAGTTAATCTTGCCAGGAAGTGAAAGGTCACCCGATGCTACATCAAATACATTGACAACACAGAGGAGAGGCGCGTGCGCGCTCTCATTAATACGTAGTCCGGCGGTTACTCCGTCGAAAGCAACGCCTTTTAGCTCATTGGCATTTTTAAAGGGCACTCGAACCGTACGCTAGTTTTATCAATAATTGGTGAGTAGCCGGGGCTATCAATCAGAATTGGTAGACCAGGCCAAGTCAGTGGGAGGCTAGGGTTGCTGCCAGCTGGAATATCTTTAACTTTCAATGCGCCTTCACCACAGGCATTGTCCGGTACTAATACAACCCAATGTGAGTGCCACACGGTGCCATCATTAGCTAAATCACCATCGGCATTCTCGTCGAATAAAGGGGTATCATCAAAATCTGGATGCGATGTCACCGCCATTGCCAGAATGCCTTGCTCTTTATCAAAACCAACCGTAGCGGTATCAATTTTTGTCGGCCATACGTAAGAGAATACGTTACTGCCTTCAAGTCTTCCGGTGGGGGTTGGGGTGGATTTACCTGCGTTTTCACTCAACTTCATAGCAAACGTTAACCCGCTGTCAGTTGATTGGATATTAGCGTGCACAATGTCGAACGTGGCAAGTTTTGCGTTACCTTGCTCCGCTTCTATTGCGTCTTTGTGTGCATGTGCCGGTAAAAGTAGCGAAAACGTTAATATTGTTGTTAGCCCTAGTAGAGCCGCGTTTTGTATTGAATTTTTCATTAGTATTTTCCTAATAATTGTTTGTGAATAGTTAACTTCTAATTTTCTAAACTTAATAAGGCGCAGGGCAGCCTTCCATTTGAAGAATGAAGAAACCTGATTTTTTAATGTTGCGGGCAACGTCAGGATTAGCGACTTCTGAATGGCAGAAATTACAGCGTGAGAGATTTAAGCCATCGGCGTTTTCCCTCATGCTTTCAAGCCATTTTTTGCCGTAATCCAGTGCTACCTCGGCGCTAGTGCCTGACGCAACAAAAACGTCAAAGTGCATTAAACGACCGTTGGAGCGAGCGTAAGAGTCATATACATCGATATTCATTTTTTCACCTATTTTTCTTTCTCACCCAGCTTGGGGTTCAGTGAGCCTTTGCCTAGTGCGCCAAAGAATGTCCACATACTTTCGAGCGCGGCTTTCTAATTGCCGGTTGCTTTAAACATGTTGGGTGTGACAGCAAACTCTGAATTGATTTGATCGAGCAGTTGTTCATGAGAGTCAGCAGCATTGTCTATGTTCATCGGTTGAATATGTGACATAAGGTTTCCTGATTTATAGTTAGTTATATTGGTATAGTATCTATACTATAAATCCATTATGTATAGATTTCACGCCTTGTCAATATAGTTTAGATACTAAACCATAAAATAACTAACGAGCAGCGACTTGATTTAGGTTCAATGCTTAGGTTTGGCCATGTGCACCGGATCGGCCGGCTAATAAACTTAGCGAAAAAAGTTTGCTACGGCAGCGAAAGCGAGAATGTATTGATTAGAAATGCCAATCTAAGATGGCAACTAGGCTAGGCTGATTTGAAATTCCGTTTCTATTTTTACCGCGTCAGAAAGGGCATAGCTGCGGGGGTAACGCTTATAATCAAGAATCACTTAGCGTTAAGAACTCATGCTCACGGCAAATCTTATTTACATCCGTTTTCGATAGCGGGTCTTGAGTTAAACCGCACCGAAACCCTTCATTGTCTAAATCAATATTGTACTTACAGGATTTGCATTGCCCGAAGCCGTGATGGTGGTTCTCTGTCTGCCAACGCATCAAAGAAGACTTAATTAGGTCAACCACAGAGGGGGCGTCGCTAGCGCTCAGTGCTAAATCCTTAGAGACTCTTTGTAGGCTCTTGAGACCGGCTTTAGTGACATAAAGACGGACAACGCGTTTATCACTGGTGCAAGGCCTACGTTCTATATGGCCCAAGTTTTCTATTATTTTTAGGCTTTGAGAAATGCTGCCTTTAGTTTGGCCTAAGTATTCGCTTAAGGCTTGCGCCGTATTTGAGTAGTGATTGCAAATTGACAGGTACTGCAAAATTTCAAAGTGTACGAGCTGAATTCCTTCAATGTTAACGGCTTTGCGCGTCTGACTCTTATAGAGAGAATTTAGGCGCTCCAACCAAACTTCAGTGTCATTCATCATATTTTAAATAGTATCGTATCTTAACGATACTGACAAATAGTCGTGGTTATTGCTTGATGAGTAACCATTATCATTTGCTGGTCGAGACGTTAGAGGGAAACTTGTCGAATGGAATGCGGCAACTAAATGGTTTTTATAGTCAGACCTATAATCGACGCCATCAAAAAAATGGTCATGTGTCCCAAGGTAGGTATAAAGCGACTATGGTTGAGAAAGAAAGTTATCTTTTAGAACTTTGTCGGTACGTCGAATTAAACCCCGCACGAGCCCGTATGGTACACAAGGCCGGCGACTGGCCTGGAGTCGCTATCGAAGTCGGCGGTGTGAACTCTCCTAGTTGGTTGGCAACAGATTTCATTCTATCTTCTTTTGCAGCAAAAAAAGGTATTGCGATTAAAGCGTATATTAAATTTTTAGGTGAGGGTAAGAACGGGGGGAAGATATAGCCGAAAATAACAAAATGAGTCATAAGCAATGCCGTTTATAAGTTGATCTAATGGTTAGAAACAAAGCTATTGTCGCGAATTACATACCTTCTGTCGCCAATTGGATTTTCTCTACATAACGGATACGTTAGGATTTTCACAGAGGCTACATATGTGAGCCTCAATATAATAATTATAGAAAAATAGGTATTACTGTTAACAATTCAGAAGGAGGATTGGGAGAATGAGAAATTTTAATAAAACGGCAATTGCAGCCTTTTTAGTGGCGGGTGCCGTTAGCACCTCAGAACAAGTCTTAGCACAAGGTAGTAGGCTACTCGAAGAAGTCGTTGTCACTGCGCAAAAGAAGGGGTTTGGCGAATCGGTCCAAGATGTGCCGATTTCTATTTCAGCATTCTCAGGTGATCAAGCTGAGGCGATGTTTGCGGTCAATCTTACTGATATTGGCTTGGCTACCCCGAATGCCAGTTTGACTGAGATACCCACATTTCCTGGGGTGGCAAACTTTGTTATTCGAGGTATGGGTACGGTCGGGCAAAGTATTCCGTCGGCTGATCCGGCGGTGGGTGTCTCGATCGATGGTGTGGCACTTGGCACAATTTATGGCGTGGTTACTGATCTATTTGATTTAGAAGCAATCGAAGTGCTTCGTGGCCCGCAAGGAACATTGCTTGGACGCAATGTAACCGGAGGAGCGGTTTCAATACGTACTACACGACCGGGTGACGAATTTGTCGGCAAGGTCCGTGTTGGTCTAGGCAACTTCGGTAAGGTAGAGGGTTCGGTGGTTTTGAGTGGCCCTCTTAATGACAATTGGGGTGCGAAGCTTGCGGTGTTAACAAAAGATCGAGATGGCTATTTTGATGCACCCAATATTGGCGGCCGGATTGGAGAGTCCAAAACTACGTTGATTCGCCCGGCAATCAGTTATAAAAATGACACGTTTGATGCAACTCTGATTTTAGAGAATGGAAAAATTGAAGCCGATGGTTTATCGGCTATCACTTTTGAAGCCGATGGACAAACTATATTAGATCCGTACGAACGACGAATTTCACTGCAGGACCAACGGGGTTCTAGTGAGCTTGATTGGACGCAGGTGACGTTTGAAGCCAATGCCGATTTATGGGGCGGTAAAGCGACCAGTATTTTAGGTTATCGAGAATTAGAACAAGAAGGTATCAGTGATGTTGATGGGTTTACCGGCGCGCGGTTTCACTTTGCTGACGGTACCGGCCTAGAGCAAGATCAATCAAGTTTAGAGCTGCGTTGGTCTGGGCAAGTGAGTGATCGAATAAATCTCACTACTGGTATTTATTTGTTTGATCAAGAATATACCTACAGTGAGCGTCGTATCTTAGTTGACGCTGTGGATCGACGTGGAGTCTCGACCATTGAGCACAGTACGCAAGGTGTTTTTGCTCAGGCGGATATCGTGTTGAATGATAATCTGTCGTTGATAATCGGCGGGCGTTATACAAAAGAGCAAAAAGATGCGGCCATTGGTGTCATTGGTGACCCCACCGCGGTCGGTGATTGCGCGACGGTTACACCGCCGCTTGCCGATGATTTTCCTCAAGCATTAGCCGATTGTCGGCCGGCATTAATTGATGATGAAGACTGGAGTAACTTTACGCCAAAAGTAGGTATAAATTGGAATCTTGCGGATGATGTATTAGCCTTTGCAAGTTTTACACGAGGGTTTCGGAGCGGCGGCTATAACGTTCGGTTTACTGACTTAACTTTCATTACCTCTCCAGATAACCCAACTAGTACACCAGGGCCCTACAATGAGGAGTCGGTAGACGCATTTGAACTCGGAATAAAGTCGAAATTTTTGAATGGACGTGTTCGACTAAACGCATCGGTTTTCAATAATGAATTTGATGATTTACAACGCACATCATTAAACGCCGCAGGTGGTCAAGAGATCCTCAACGCGGCTAGTGGAACGATAAGCGGGTTTGAAATTGACACGGTTATTGGTTTAAGCGAAAACCTGGTATTCCAAGCGGGGCTTGGCTACACAGACGCAAGCTATGACTCTTTTGCATCGGCTGAGGCACAAACTGGATTGTCGGCGAGTGAATTGGATTTTGTTTTGGCCCCTAAAACAACCTTTAGCGCAGCGGCGACATACGATTGGAATATCGGCGCGGAGTCTTTTATTTCTGGCAGACTCGCATACGCATTCGTGGATGACTCTGTTAGTGATGATTTCAATACCGTCAGAAACGAAGCGTACGATTTTATCGATGCAAGCCTAACCTATAATAGTGACACCGGTTTAAAAGTTTCCTTGTATGGAAAAAATATCACCGACGAGGTCTACTATGATTTTGGTACAAACTTTAGTAGTAGTGCTTTAGCGGTGCGCAGCTTTTGGTTAACCCCACCTCGCACTTACGGTGTAGAAGTTACCTATGAGTTCTAATTTAGTATAAAAACTAAAAGAGCAGTATTGCCAGTCTAGATAGCAATTTTGTTGCGCCGTCTAGGCTGGTATTTTTTAGGAGGTTTTTAATGAAGAATGAACGGCTAAGTCATTTAGTGGGGAGTGCTGATACTCCGCTAATGAGGCTAACGGTTGGTGAGTTGCTTGATCAAGCAACTCACCAATATCCCAATAATACAGCGATTATATCCTCACATCAGAACGTTAGATTAACCTACGCGCAGTTTAATCAGCGCGTTAATATAACGGCCAGGAATTTACTGGATATGGGTTTAGAGTCTGGTGATCGGATAGGTATATGGTCACCCAATAACGTTGAATGGGTGACGACGTTATACGCAGCGGCGAAAGCGGGCCTGATATTAGTGAATATCAATCCAGCATATCGTTTGTCTGAATTAGAGTACGCTTTGAAAAAAGTGGGTTGTCGCGCGCTGGTATTAGCAAAGAGCTTTAAATCATCAAATTACACCGACATGATCGCGACGCTGATTCCAGAAATTGAGTCATGCGAGCTTGGTAAAATAAAATCTAAGCGAGTGCCAACGCTATCAAATCTAATCCTGATTAGCGATGAGCCTGAGAGTGGCTATATCAGATTTTCTGATCTGCAAAAAGAGGGTGTTGGACAGAGTGTTGATTCAGCAATAAATGTTAAGGAATTATCGCCAGATAGTCCGGTTAATATCCAATTTACCAGCGGCACCACTGGGGCTCCCAAAGGCGCTACTTTGACGCATAGCAACATCGTCAATAACGCGTATTTTGTGGGTCGTGGCATTGGTCTTACCAGCACTGATAAGGTGTGCTCACCAGTGCCGCTCTATCATTGCCTTGGTATGGTTAT
>JAESTB010000109.1 GCA_016763815.1 Arenicella sp. | reverse complement strand
CTGTCGGCTAGCTTTTATCGCATCGAAAACTTCCTGATCTTCAATTAGTCGCATTTTACCTCATTTGCATTTCAATCCTGATTCGTGCAAAGGTCTCATATTGAATCACTCCCTAGAGTCAGACGAGTTTTATTAATTCTTAGCATCTCATGCTTCGCATTTCAGTTAGAGTATTTTTTTGAGCAAGGTGGTGAGGCTACTCTTCAATTTCTTCTTTTCTCAACATTTTGATCCAAGTGCCAGGCTCAGCTTCACCTTTGGGGTAATAGCCGTTGATCACACGCAACTCAATTTCAGCATCGGCAATATCGGGTTGTAAGCCTTTAGCTAAGCTGGCAAACGTGTCCCCGGGCTTAAGCCGCTGGTAAGGGATTCTAGTAACATACTTGGCGGTTTTGTCTTTCGGAGTCATGCGCCTGAAGCTACGAATCATGGCGACAAACTCGGCGTCTTGCTCAGGCGTAACTCGGTTATTCTTGGCAATACCCTGAAAATGAAACGTGTTACGAGCGACCTTAGCGAGGGCAACTCGCTGACCTGGTATGGCTCCGAGTGTGCCTAAATCTCTTGGCGAATTCTTTTCGATCTTTTCAGGGTTAACAAGGTTTGGATATTTAGCTTTCAACGCATCTTTGCTGCTTTGCTTCTTATCAACAGTTTTCTCTATGCTAATTTTAAACTGTGCCGTTTTATCGGCATCTTTAAGAATGATTTTTGCACCACTAACCGACCGCGTCCACGTTTTGGGGTGCAAAAAGGTGATTCCAAGCGTTTCATTTGAATAACGACGATACCCGATTGGGGCTCTACGAGTGTAATTTGGCCCGTGAATCATGCCCTCTATTGCATCGCGGTATTCTTCGCGGCCGACAAATGCCTCACCGGGAGGAAATATTCCGGCATCCTCAATTGCCTCCCGCAAGCGAATATCCGAGCGCGGATGAGAGGTTAGTAGGCCGTGATGCGGTAACGATCGGTTTGCCGTCGAGGCCGCATAAATATTGTTATCTCTAAGTTGCGCTAGGGCGCTAACTAATTGACTCGGCTCGTACTTCGCTCCAAACAAATAGCGCGCGGCGAATGAGTCAGCCTCTAACTCGGCCTCACGCTTATACTCCAATAAATTTACCGTACTTTGGGTTTTGATAGCATTGCCAACACCACTATTGCTAGCCGCAATTGATGCTAACGTAGCTAAGAAAATATTACGACGATTGCGCGACTGTAACTTAGAAGAATGACGAGCCACATTATGACCAATCTCATGTGCCATCACGCCCGCAAGCTCAGCTTCTGAATTTAGTAAGCTAAGCAAACCACGTTCAACGTAGACGTATGGAGTACCATTAACAAATGCGTTTACCGCTTCAGTATCTCGAACAACAAATCGATATGGTAGATGCGCATGCTCGCTTTGAGCAAGAATTTTTTTACCCACTTTGCTTACATAGGCTTGTAATTTATCATCATCATATGGCTGAGCCTCTTGCATAAGAGCTATATGCCGCTTCAAAGCCTTACCCTTCAAACCGGTCGACGTCTCCAACCACTCAAGTTGTTCGGCCTTACTTGTGGGCCGCTTAGACTCAAGGTTTTTTTGCTCTTGGCTTTCAGTAATCGGCTCGGCACTAGGCTTGATACTAATAGCATCACCTTGCGAATCTTGCCCACAAACTAACGACGCAAACAACAGGGTCGAAAGCGCTAATAGCGAGCGCTTTTTAACACTAAAAGTATTAAAAATATAGACGGATAAATTCATAAAGATTACCTCAACAAAAACTAGGGGTTGGTTTTCAGAGCCTGCGAATCTTTTGTAAAAAACCTCACCAATTGATTGCCCATACCTTGGCAGGCATCCCCTTCAACTTGAGCTAGCAGCGGAATAGGTATAACAAATGCCGGCATATAAGACGTGCCCACCGCCTCAGTACTTACCCGACCCACCTCAGAGAACGTTTCTAGATCCCAGATCGTAGTTTCATAATTACTGGTATCTTCCCATGAGCCGAATCCAAAACACCCTCCACCACCAGGACCTATCGAGCAAGTCATACTACCGGCTGAATTAGTACGCTCTGTTGAGCCTTCAACCCAAACAAAATATCGAATATTAAGATTCTCAATTTTCTTGGCGACAGCGGGCTGATTAAGCACTTTACGTAATTTCTTTGGATGCAGGGGCGCGGTGCGAGCTTCAAACCAAGGATAAAAGGCGTCGACAAATTCAGCTTCAGGAATAATCCTCACATCGCCCGTGCCTCTGGCTAAGCGATTGCCTATACACGAGACCAGCGATGCTTCGGTTTGAATCTCCGCCGTTTGATGACGACCTAATACGACCATCGCGTCACCCTTTTTCAATGCCGGAGTCTCTTTAATTCGAACATGGTCGACATTGATTGTGGTACAGGCCGACATCACAATCGCGAGCGTATTGACTAATACCAATTTAACACTAGATCTCATCATTATCCTCTTGGTCGGTTTCACCTAAATTCTCTTCGAGTTCGCCTTCCGCTCTCTCAGCGGTTGGCGTTACCGAGGTGTCAGGGGCGGATAAAGAACCGTTTACCTCGCCTTGTTCAAAATCAGGTAGTTCGTCAAGGAACGCGGCCGTTGGCCCAGTGTCATCATTATTGGCGGCAACCTGCAACGGTTCCTCAGGCTCAGGTTCTGGGATAGTTGGCGGCGCTCCACCGTCTAACAGCGTTTTCACAACACTCTGCTGAGGAAACCGAATCGACAATTGTGCTCCCACATCACGCAACGCAATATTGGTCGCGGCGTTAAACGCCGACGACGCTGACGTGAGCATGCTGGTAGGCGTTTTACCATAGCCTTTAATAGTCCAGTCGGCGATTCTCGCATCATTTCCATCGCGAAGTTTTAAACGATACTTGATCCAAATTTCGTACTGCTTGAGTTTTGTCTCAGACGGTGCCGAATATTGAAAATCTAAAACTACAGGCTCAATACTCAAATTTTTAGACGGGTCTTCAGACTCGACTAAATTAGTTAATGAGCCAAACACTCGCTCAAACATAGCAGTTTGCGCATCGGTGAAGTCGATGCTTTTCATGCTACTGCGTTTCTTCTCTTTTTCAACGTATACGTAATTCTTAAACGTGTCGGAATAAACCAGATTGGTATTAAGCGACAGCCTTTCTACCAATGGGTTTGGTATGTCTGGCTTAACCACAATAGAACTTGCGCAACCGCTTAGCAGCGCCAGTGAAGCCAACGTCAATAATCGACAATGGCGATTACTCCAGCTGCTTGAATAAACTTTATCTAACATCGTTTAGCCCTATAAATGTCCCATTATTTTGCTCAGCTAATTCACGCATCAGAGTAGCGAAACGCATGTACGAACTATTGATACCCGGGTCGCGACTGAGCAAGTGAACAGGAAAACCGACACTGTGTATACGTACCAACGTATCACCTTTACGGTTACGTTTGTTCAATTCTTGAACTATATTGAGAACGCGTCGGACTGAACGGCCGGTATAATCATCGCCTAACACGTACAAACTAATTTTTTTATTCTTATCATAATGCTGCCGAATCGCGTTGGTAATTCCACCGACTGGGCTCGAACTGCTAAATGCCGACCAGCTTGCAAGCTTTTGAACTATTTTCTGCCGACGCCCAGGTGAGTCAGGCATGAAACGGCCTCTAAACGAAGGAAACATATAAATCCCTTCGTTATTCATTACCTGAATACCTTTTATCTTTGGGTAGATCGCCAGCGTGTTGCGTACTTCTGCGATGACCCTACCCCAAGCATTTACAGTCATACTACCAGAGCTGTCTATCACAAAGATAATGTACTCTGAATCTACCGGCACACCAGCAATATAATCATTGTTACTTTTACGCCCTTTCAATAAACGTTTCATTTCGATGCTAAGCGTTTGCAAGGCAATTTGTAAATCTTCGGCCGAGGTAGTGTCTTCAGAGCCGGCCTCATCAGCACTAGGCTTGCGTGAATTAAGCACATCAAATTCGCTGCGCAATATGGCTACTTTTCGTTGGTCAACGCCAAGCTGCTCTTGCTTTGCGTTCAATTCTGTTTCTAAGTATTTAACCTTGCCACGTATTTCAAACAAGCGCTCTTGCATAGAGCGCACTTGCCCTTTGTCTTGAAT
>JAESTB010000108.1 GCA_016763815.1 Arenicella sp. | reverse complement strand
GCCGAACACACTATCGCCGTCCCGTGTTGGTCATCATGAAATACTGGGATATTCATTCGCTCTCGAAGTTTTGCTTCGATCTCAAAGCATTGAGGTGCCTTTATGTCTTCCAAGTTGATACCACCGAAGGTTGGCTCCAACGCGGCGACTATATCGCAGAATGCATCTACGTCGGTTTCATCTACTTCAATGTCATACGCGTCTACGTCGGCGAAGTTCTTAAACAAGATGGCTTTACCTTCCATCACTGGCTTAGACGCCAGTGCGCCAATGTTTCCAAGGCCTAACACCGCAGTGCCATTGGTTATCACGCCAACTAAATTGCTGCGTGATGTATAGAGCGCAGCCGTAAGTGGGTCCTTTTCGATCTCCAAACAAGGCTCTGCCACGCCAGGAGAGTAGGCAAGCGCCAGGTCTCGTTGGTTTGTTAAAGGCTTAGTTGCCTGAATTCGGATTTTCCCGGGCCGAGGGTTGCGGTGATAGTGTAATGCGGCGTCACGTAGTGAATTGCTCATAATGTTTGCTTTTCGTGTGTCAGTGGATTTGGTGGAAAAATTTCTGAGTGTTGTGCTGTTGTCGGTTCAGTAGTAGCCGATCTTATTTGATAGAGACTTCGGCATAATTCGACCAACGGATAAAAATGCCTGTAATATCTTCACTTTTCGTCTCAATTGAAGAAATCCCAAACTATTTTCACCTCGGCCCTGAGTTCTCTGTCTCTAATAATTTTTAGGCGCTTTTTTCGGCTTCGAGTGTTTGTTCATCGGCGTGGTATGAGGAGCGAACCATTGGCCCAGAGGCAACATGCTTGAAGCCCAACTGTTCGCCAAATATCCGCAGTTGGTCGAATTCGTCGGGGTGAACGTAGCGCTCTACTGGTAAGTGATTCAAGCTTGGTTGCAAGTATTGGCCTAAGGTGATCATGTCGCAGTTATGCGCTTTCAGATCGCGCAGCACGTCTTTAACTTGATCGAGTGTTTCTCCAATACCGAGCATCAGCCCTGACTTGGTGTGCACTTTCGGCTGAGCGGCCTTGAAATTTTTGATTAGGTCCAATGACCATTGATAGTCCGAACCTGGGCGAACCTTACGATATAAGTCTGGAATAGTTTCTAAATTATGGTTGAAAACATCCGGCGGACTATTCGACATCAGCTCAACGGCAATATCCATGCGGCCACGAAAATCCGGCACCAAAACTTCGATTTTAGTGCTTGGGGTAAGAGCCCGAATTTCATTAATGCAGTCAACGAAGTGGCCTGCACCACCGTCGCGTAAGTCGTCTCGGTCAACCGACGTTATAACCACGTATTTCAACTTCATAGCGGCAATGGTATCGGCTAAATGACGAGGTTCATCTTGATCTAGGCCCAGAGGGCGACCATGTGCAACATCGCAGAATGGGCAGCGGCGGGTGCAAATGTCGCCCATAATCATGAACGTTGCGGTACCGCGAGTAAAACATTCAGACAGGTTAGGGCAAGCGGCTTCTTCACACACTGTGTGTAGCTTGTTTGCTCGAAGTTTTGCTTTTAGCTCTTGAACCTTATTGCCATTTGGCAGGCGAATCCGAATCCAGTCGGGTTTGCGTAACGGAGTGATCGTTTTCTCAATTTTAACCGGTATGCGAGCCATTTTTTCGGCACCGCGTAGTTTTTCACCAGCGATAATTGGTTTAATTTTGGGGCGATTGCTTTTAACGGTAGTATCAGACATATCCAAGGTGAGCTAAACTAGTTACGTATTCAAACAGGCAGGAAGTATAACAAGTAATGTTAGTAAAAGACGTATTACAAAGGTCTGATATAGAAGATATCGTTACCCGTTTTTATGACGTGATGCTAAAAGACCCTATTGTTGGCTTTATATTCACCAATGTGGCTAATATCGATCTTCAGCACCACCTGCCAATTATCGTCGATTTTTGGGACGATAGTTTATTTAAGCAGAATAATTACAGCGGCAATACTCTGCAAAAGCATCTAGACATTCATCAAAAGATGCCATTGCAGCCAGGACACTTTACCCGCTGGCTGTATTTATTCAGTAAGGCGGTCGATCAGAGTCATGCCGGCGAGAACGCCGACTTAATGAAATCACGCGCCGAGTTAGTGGCGAAAAGTATTTCTGCCGCGATAGTGAAACGCAAGCGTGGTGATATGAAATTAGTACTGTAGTCGCATAGGTAGCGCAGCAGGGCCAGGGTTATTGCTTGCGTAAAAATATCGGGTTTAGTGCATCGGAATCATTTTGACTGTACTGGTAGCCGCTGCTATCAAATGTTAGCAGTGATTCGCGGTCCGTCACTTGGTTTTGCAGTATCCACGCGGACATCACGCCACGCGCCTTTTTAGCGTAGAAGCTAATGATTTTGTATTGTCCGTTCTTCCAGTCTTTGAATATAGGGGTCACGATGTCGCCAGCGACGTCGTGCGACTTAACTGACTTGAAGTATTCATTCGAAGCCAGATTTAAAAGGGTTTTAGAACCAATTGCTTTTAGTTGTTTATTGATATTATCAGTGATGCTGCTGCCCCAGAATTCATAAAGATTTTTACCTTCTGAATTTTCAAGTTTAATCCCCATTTCAAGTCGGTAAGCTTGCATTAAGTCAAGTGGCCGTAAAACACCATAGAGACCCGATAAGATACGCAAATGGTTTTGCGCATACTCGAAATCGGCATCGCTGAAGTTCTGAGCTTCCAGACCTGTATAAACATCACCTTTGAATGCTAATAGCGCTTGTTTGGCATTTTTTTTGGTAAATGGTCTGCTCCACGTGTGGTATCGCTCAACATTTAACTCAGCCAGTTTAGGGCTGATCTTCATCATCTTTTCGATGTCGGTTGGCGACTTAGTGGTTAGAATATCGATTAGCCGCTCACTTTGTTTGAGCATGCTCGGTTGAGTATGTTTTAACTCAGCTGGGGCGGCGCCAAAGTCTAATGTTTTGGCTGGGGAAATAACAATTAACATGAGAGTCTTAATGCGTTAGTGGTTCAGGGCTTAGGCAACAAATAATAGCCTTAACTAGGTGAGAATCCAATCAGTTACCGCAAACGTTGGCTCGGAGGTGTTTCAATTGATGCTTCAACAATAGCTTTTCGTTGTTTATTAGGTGGCATCAAGTTTACGATAAAGGGTGCGTAAACTAATGCCGGCCGCACTGGCTGTAAGTGTCTTATTACCGCCGTGTTTTTGCAATAAGTCGGCGAAGTAATTCGACTCAAGTTGACTTAGCGGTGGCGTTAAGCTGTGTGCTCCCTCTTTGCTGTCTATCAAGTGGTTATCGTTTATCTCTCGGTTGTCTAAGTCAATCTCAAAACACTCTCGGATTAGTAGGTCATCGATAATATTGGATTGGGCTAATATTATCGCTCGATTTAAGATGTTGAATAGCTCTCGGATGTTACCGCGAAATTCTTGCTGTTTAAGTAAGGTAATAGCCGATTGAGTAATGTGAAGATCCGAACCGGTCTCGATCGTCTTAATAAAGTGGTTTGCGAGTAAGGCTATATCATCACGGCGTTCTCTGAGTGAGGGTGTGTGAATTGGGAATACGTTTATTCGGTAGTAGAGGTCATGGCGAAATTCGCCACTGTCGACCAGACTGCGCAAGTCTTTATTAGTTGCACATATCAACCTGAAGTTAGAGGTTCTGACCTCGGTGCTGCCCACTCTTCGAAAAGTTTTAGACTCGATTAACCTGAGTAGTTTTACTTGAGTTTCTATTGGCACATCGCCTATTTCATCGAGAAAGAGGGTGCCGCCATCCGCTTGTTCAACCAGCCCAATTTTGTTGGCGTTAGCACCGGTAAATGAACCTTTAATATGACCGAATAACTCACTTTCGATTAACGCGTCGCTCAAGCCAGCACACTCTAGTGTGACCATCAGGCTATCGCTTCGTTTACTCGCTAGGTGAATCGACTGACTTACTAGCTCTTTACCAGTGCCCGACTCACCGAGCAATAAAGCATTCGCGTCTGTTTTAGCCACTAAGCT
>JAESTB010000107.1 GCA_016763815.1 Arenicella sp. | reverse complement strand
TTTTGACCCCATGGAAACTCCATGGCCAAGCAAGCCAACTTTCTTCAATCCTTTATTGATAAACTCAGATTCAAGAGCATCTATTATGTTTATTACAGGAAGGGGAGATAACACCTCAAATTCCGATACACAAAAGTGACCTGCTATTGACGAAATTACTACGACGTCAGCACCCGCCTTCTCTAATCTCTGCGCCATTTTAAGAAATAGACCGGCTTGAACGTCTGATGCATTTGAAGCAATATTGTTAATTACATCACTCGCTTCTGCGTGAACAATAGTTAACTCCAACTTCTTGTTCGCAGCCTTATATGCTTTAACAAGATTGCGATAATAGAATTCCGTCGCAGCTGGACCAATTCCACCGATCATACCTATGTGCATTATGGATGCCCCCTAACTTGATGTGACCACTAACAGTTTTATTCGCCGTTTCTATATTGGTTGAACCGTTGTCGGTCTAATTTTTTTGTCGCTCTTACAGAGATTATTATTTTTCTTCAATAACGAATTATAAAAGGGGTCGGTGACAAATGACTCTCATTCGCGTTTGTCACCGACCCCTTTATTACAATTCAAGACCCAGTATCGTTATTCCCTCAATATAGTCTAAGGATAACATGAACATGAATTCGTAATTCAGAACCCTTAAACTGACTTTAGTAAAATATATACCGAGTCAGTTTAAGGTGGATAATTTGACGCTTATTTAGCGTGAAATACGATTGGCCACATAAAGTCTAACGGGACAAAGCCGTCGCCAAGGTAGAGATTGGCACCGCTCGATGTTGTACCGTAATATTGGGGTGACAGCGCGCCCGTTGGTACACTAAAGGGAAAGTAGGTGGCGGTTTTTGGGTTAATAGCCGCGGTTGCGTGGCAGGAGTGACAAGACGCGTTGAAGCTTGTCCAGTAGTTTGGTTGTGCGGTATTTGGTGCACCAGCGAAATCTTCCATATCGGTGTGCCCTAGTATTACAGGTTTCTTCCCATTTCCATTTACGGTAAATCGGATTTGCGTACCATTCGGTGAGTAAGCTTCAAAACCAAAGCCTTCAATGCCTCCCTCGCTCAAAATAGCGGTAACCTCTTTGCGTGATAGCGGCGCGCGTTGGGTAATAAATTTTTGACGCACGTGGCTTACACCAGGGTTGTTGTTGAATTCAAAGGTGGTCCAAAACCAGCTAGATTCTTCTGTGTAAAAGAGGTTTTCATCTTTTGGGAGGGAGCTCATTTTTACCATGACATGTAATCCGCGCCACCAATAAGTACCCGATGCGAACTTAAATGTTAGGGCGCCTTCCGGTGCACCGCCCGGTGGGACTTTTAACCAAGAGGCTTTGATCTCTATAGAGCCGACGGGCATATTCACTTGATTGCCGTCGTTGATATATTTAAGGACACCTTTTTTGGTGTTTAACTTGGCCTTTTTGGTTATGTAGTTGTAACCAACCGCGTTTCGAGTCACCTCTTCGTTTGCGCCGTCCGGCTCGGTTAGCGATATATTACCTGCGAGTACTTTTTTCGAGGTGACGGGAACGATGTCATCGCGGTTTGTTTTGGTAAATTTAAAGTCTGGGTTGACTACAAATGTGTCGTCGTCAGTAGGCCAGGCCATCCATAAGGGCACCTTGCCAGAATTCGATACGCCGTGGCTGTCTTTGATCAGTTGGTTAGCGCGGGTGAAGGCCATCCAGGCAAATTTTTCACGGTTCTTTAAACTTTTGCTAAACGCCATATCTGCACAGTCAGCAGCAAAGGCTCTATCACTTTTTGCTATCCAATTATGTTCGCATTTTGATTCCTGGGGGCCTGCGTTCACCATGAAAGAAAGACTTGTAATCACAAGCGTTGCAAATAGAAATTTTAGTTTGTTTGGCATGATTTATCCTCGTTTAGGTTGGGGTGCTTGGGTGTTAAGTGCTTAGGCTTAAAGTTGAATGCACGGAATTGGTACACCGTTAGTAATAACCATGTTGGCTAAAATACAACGGATAGGCTGAATAACGTATTACATGTTATTACAGAATAAGGTTTTACGTGACATGAGTGCGGCGGTTTCATTTGGGGCGCGGACAACGCCTACACGGTATAAAAGGGGTCGGTGACAAATGGCTCTTATTCGCGTTTGTCACCGACCCCTTTATTTGCCTATTAAACTGCGGTTTACTTTTAAATCCCCTTTCGTTTTTATTTGACCAGTGTCAATTAACCGCGTAAGTTCGGTATTACAGAAAGTCAATTGGACGAAAGCACACTTGTTTGTTGTGCGTCGATTGCTACACTTTTTAAATATGTCAGCAAATATCACCCCACTGGGTGATGGGATTAATCTGGTACGCACTATGAGGACATGCAGTTTATCCTGCCGCAGAGGTATCCCACTAGATATCAAGATAGCCGAATCAAAGCCCGTTTTAAAATAAGTCTGTTTTAAACTGAGTCACTTTAGCTATGTAAGCCTAATGAATCACTATGCTAATTAAATATGTCTAAGAAAATTAAGTTCCCCACACTTTCGAACAAGAAGCGGCGCAGAATACTGCAACCCCCAAGCACTACGAATAAACCGCTCCGCGTAGTTTTCGATACCGATTTTGACAATGAAGTCGACGATCACTTTGCCCTCGCGTGGCTATTGGAACAAGAGAAGTTTCCGATAGAGTCGTTAAACAAAGTCAAATTGGAGGCGGTTCTGATCGAACCTTACTCATTCAAAACGCGTTTGACCAGCTTGGTGGAGGCCTACGTAATTTACCTCCTGCCACCGGCAAAAAGAACAAAGAAGCAGCAAGCATTCCTTGACGATTACCAAGTCCGAATTGAAGATATTTTGGCATTGGGTACTACGCCATTCGAAATGAAAAACAATCCACACCTCAATGGTGGTTGCATTGATGGCATTTGCGACTTGGGCATTCCCGGAAGCTATGGAAGTGTGCTAAAGATGTTCGACTTGATGGGCGTTTCTTCAGAAGGAAAAGTGTTTACAGGTGCTACCCATTTTATGCAGGGACCAACGACACCCGTTAAAAGCCCCGCTGCAGAACGGTTGATTGAGCTGGCCTTGACGGCTTCGCCTGAAGAGCCGATTTATGTCGTCGCAATTGCATGCCCTACCAATGTATCTTCTGCACTGTTGTTGGAGCCCAGAATCCTGCCTAACATCGTTGTAATATGGGATGCAGGTTACCCCACAAACAGTAAATTAGTTAACAACTCACTCAATTTGGATGAGGATTTGTATGCCTCGCAACTGTTGTTTAGCAGCGGCGTACCACTTGTTTACATTCCCGGGTTTTACATTGCCGAAATGCTCAACATGTCAAAGCCAGATGTCGAAACGTGGTTTGGTGATTCGGGGGAGATAGGGCAGGCGCTCATTGAGCGATACAACAACAACCCGCTGTATACCTTTTATGGAATTGATAAGAATGATGTGTTTGGCCGTAGTTGGGTTATTTGGGATATTGCCAACGTTGGCTGGCTGCTGAATCCGAGTGCTGTGCCCACACACCTTGTCAAAACACCGATCCTTACCGATAAGAAGACGTGGAAGAGAAAACCTAAGGCGAAACTGATGCGCGAAGCCTATGGCCTTTCAGTCAATTCGATTTTCGTGCCGTTTGCAAAGCAATTGTTGGCGCATTATGGGCATGGTAGTTAGGCCGTAGAAATACCATTATCTTAAGAAGGTGGTAGAAAACACCTTCTTATTCACAGGAAAACCAAGATGCGACCCGTCGTTTCCGATATGAAATGAGTCAGAACCAAGACTCCATTGGCCGCTTTTTTCAAGATCGGTAAGGTATGGTATGAGCGAACTATGAGGACATACGAACTATGACACGGACGATGACGACATGAATGTGAATGCTGTCGCAGAAGAGCAGGTTAAGATATTCGAGCAGAGCTAAGTCGGAAATTTTATAGAAAATATTCCATCAATATAGACTGCCGGACTTCTTGAAAAACACCGAACTTTGCCCAACGAAGTAGGGCGTCCAAAACGGGCACGGAGCCCACACTAAAAAGGCTCAACTCATCGCCTCGCCTCTAAATAAACATTCGTCGGTCAATCAAGTCGGCTCCGACAGGCCCGCTTAGCATTAGCTAACGACTAAAACGCTAGTTAACGCTAAATGGGGCTGCTCTATTTGTGTCGACTAAGTTGGTACCAACTAGAGCGATTTAACGCCCATGTTATACAGCGTAAACCCGTATACATCGGCGTATTGTTCAATCGTTTTACTAATGGGCGTGCCTGCGCCGTGCCCCGCATCTGTTTCGATACGGATAAGCGTTGGATTACTACCCTGTTGAAACTCTTGTAACACAGCGGCAAACTTAAACGAATGCGCGGGTACAACTCGATCGTCATGATCGGCCGTGGTAATCATTGTCGCTGGATATTCAACGCCGGCTTTCACATTATGAACGGGGGAATAGCCTTTCAAGTACTCAAACATCTGGTTACTTTGCTCTGAAGTACCGTAGTCGTAAGCCCACCCTGCACCGGCGGTGAAGGTGTGATAACGCAACATGTCTAGTACGCCTACCGCGGGTAAAGCGACCGCAGCAAGGTCAGGTCGTTGGGTCATGACCGCACCAACAAGCAAGCCGCCATTTGAACCACCGCGTATTGCCAGTTTTGAACTATTGGTATATTGGTTATCGGTTAAATATTCGGCCGCTGCGATAAAGTCGTCAAATACATTTTGCTTCTGTAATTGAGTGCCCGCTTGGTGCCATGCCTTACCATATTCACCGCCGCCTCGAATATTCGGTACGGCATAAACACCGCCTAATTCTAACCACGCGGCTACGGTCGATTTGAAGCTAGGCGTTAAGCTAATGTTGAAACCGCCGTAAGCATATAAAATGGTCGGGTTATCACCGTTTAGCTTGGTATCTTTATGGTGTGTGATGATCATAGGGATTTTGGTGCCGTCCTTAGATGAATAGAACACTTGCTTTGATACAAATTGGCTACCGTCAAAGCTTGAGGCCGGTTTGTTATATAAGCTAGATTCACCGCTTTCGATATCAAACGAGTAGATAGTCGTGGGCGTTACATAGTTACTGAACGTGTAATAAGTGCGTTTGATATCGTTCTTACCGCCAAAAGAGCCCGAGCTACCAATGGCTGGTAATTTGATAGTACGCACTTGCTTACCATCTAACGAATACTGATAAACTTTAGATATCGCATCAACCATATATTCGGCAAAAATAAATCCACCAGCCGTGCTTGGGCTTAGTACATTTTCGGTTTCTGGGATCAGGTCTTTCCAGTTTTCCATGCCTGGATTGCTCGCATCAACGGTGACAATCTTGCTATTTGGCGCGTTTTCATTGGTTACCAGATACAGGCTGGAGCCATCGTTGCTCAGTAAATATACGTCCGAATCTATGCTTTCTTTAATCGTCTTCCAGGCAGAATCGGGGCGTTCAAGATCTTTCAAATAGGCACGATTGCCAGACGTAGATTTTTGCGCTGTGACGACTAAGTAACGATTGTCTTCACTTACTTGACCACCAATATAGCGATGTTTTTCGTCATCACTATGCCCGAAAATTTTACTATTTTTGGCTTGTTCAGTACCTATTTTATGGTAATAGAGCTTATGTTGGTCGGTAAGTTCGCTGAGCTCTGAACCCTCTGGTTTGTCGTAGCTGGAGTAATAAATTCCTTCATTTTTGTACCAGCTCATGTCGCTAAATTTGACGTTAATTAATTTGTCGTCAAGCAGCTGTATCGAGTTAGTATCTAAAAAGTAAATCTCACGCCAATCGCTTCCGCCGGTAGACGTCTGGTAGGCGGCAATAGAACCATTGTCCGAAAATGATAAGCCGCCTAATGACACCGTTCCATCTTCGCTGAACTTATTCGGGTCGATAAAAACCTCGATCTCTTCGCCTTCCTTTTGACGATAAACGATGCTTTGATCCTGTAAGCCGTCGTTTTTATAGAAATAGGTATAATCGCCTTCGGTAAACGGCGCGCTAATACGCTCATAATCGAGTAAATCACGCACCACGCCAGCAATTTTTTCCCGGTATGGAATGTTCGCTAAATAAGATTGCGTTACTGCATTTTGCTTAACTACCCAAGATTCAGTTTCTGAGCTGCGGTCGTCTTCCAACCAACGGTAAGGGTCGGCAATGGCCGTTTCGAAATAAGTATCAATCACCTCGCCTTTTTTTGTCGTAGGGTAAACAAGACTAATTTCTTTGGACTCTGTATTCGCCATTTCGGTATTGGTACTCTGTGACGCTTCATTTTGCGGTGAACATGCCATCATTGAAGCAGAAACAAGGGTTCCAACTAATATTAATGTCGATTTATTCCGTATTGCACTCAATTTCATTGTTAAGCCTTTTTTGTCATTAACGCGTATATTTGGGGTCAAGCCTTGGATCTTGCCATTTATGCGCATTTTAGCATGCAACAGCCTTACTTAATTTTCAATTGAGCGCTTAGTGTTGGCTCACACCAACTGCAAGCGAACTATAAGAACACGCTTGTTAACAATTTCTAAAAAGTCGGCTATTTTTTGAACATGAGAGCTCAATTCCATCCGACATAAAGTCTTGTAACTAGTTGATTTACGTGAAAACAGCTATGCATGTCCTTGCTATTTCGTGTCCTTGTTATTTCGGCTGAATGCGTCTAGAAAAAACGACTTTATCTGACTGTGTTTTGACTCAATGGTGTGGGTACTGTAAGCTTTTTGGATAATAAAAATTATCTATGGCGTATCCACAATAGAGTTTATGCGAGTAGCAAAAAAATCATTTTTTCGACTCAAAATACGTCAAAGAATAAGGCTGCGTCTGGGTAGGCCGTGGGCCACTGCATTTATTGTTCTGTCTTTGAGTGTGGTACTGGATACTCATGCCGAAAAAGAAAACAGGGTGTTTTATGATATTTTAGCGACAACACTAAGCGATGCACTTTTTCAGGTCGCATCGCAGAGCGACCTTCAATTAATCATACAACAAACAGAGATGTATGATGACAAGGTTGATATAAAACTGTTAGGAGCGTTTACACTTGAAGACGTACTCAAGCAGGTCTTAGACGGGCATGAATTTGAGTATGAGCTCATTAATAACAGCACCATAATTGTACGCTCAATTTTGGCTCTAAAAGACGAACCTAATTTAGTGCTTTTGAATAAATCTAATGCGGTAAATGGCACGCTGGATGAAATCGTTGTGTCTGCTCGCAAGCGAAAGCAAAACATAATGACTGTGCCTCAGCACGTGGCCACCATTAGTGAGCAACAGATCAACGAAAATGGCATTCAGCGCGTTGAAGATATTCGTAAACAAGTGCTCTCAATGACGTTTTCTCAAAAGCGGGGTTACGATCAATCTTCATTGCGAATACGAGGTATTGGCACGCAAGTTCTCGGTGCAGGGGTCGAACCTAGCGTTTCGACTGTGGTAGATGGTGTTGTTATGGCGAGGGGAGGGGCGCAGTTTAACGAGTTGCCTGATGTTGAGAGAATCGAAGTACTCAATGGGCCACAGGGCATACTGTATGGCAAGAATGTATCGGCGGGCTTGGTAAGCATTATTACTAAACGGCCCAATGCTGAGCACAATGAGGCTCGTGTTCGGGCCTATATAACATCGGATAAAGATGTTGGCGCTAAGTTCAGTGTGAGCGGCCCTGTTAGCGATAAGTTTTCCTATAGGCTAAGTGGGGCACGACGTAAATGGGACGGAAATGCGAACAATGTTACCACTGGTAATCTTGTAAACGGTGTTGATACTGGCTACGTAAGTGGAAAAATCAACTGGTCGGTAAACGATAAGATCAATGTTCTATTGTCAGGGGATTATTCAAATCAGAAAACAGAGTGCTGTGCCAGAATTACACGAGATGATCGTCTTGGTATTTTCGTTGACCCCTCTTTTGTGGGCGACTCTAGGGAAGGCGGGAGCATTGAATCAATACTGGGGTTTGTTGCATCAGATGATAGCAATACGATTGCACAGAACCGAGACCCGATTCAAAATTCAATTAACTCGGGTATATCTTTAGAAGTTGTTGCTAAGCTCAACGGTCATATGTTAACTAGTTTAACGGCGGCTAGAAAGTGGCAATCAGAAAACAGTTGGGATAA
>JAESTB010000106.1 GCA_016763815.1 Arenicella sp. | reverse complement strand
TAGTAATGGTAAGCTTCGCGCAGCCGTGTATGAAAAAAGCCTGGTTAAAACTGAAGACATTAATGATGACGGGTCTTTTAAGTTAGAGCTCGAGCTATCGGAGGCCGATTTTGGCTGGCTAGAGAAGCAAGATGACATTAATGAAATAAAGCGACAATAGGCTTGCTTGTACTCACATTAAGCACTATATATTTGCTAAACTGGTAAATATAAAGAACGTAATAGTTTCAATCCCTTTTTGGAGAAATAACACATGCCGTGGAATGAACCTGGCTCAGGAAATTCAGGAAACCGAGACCCCTGGGGTAACGGAAATAAAAATAAGGGCAATCAAAGCCCTGATTTAGATCAGATTATAGACAACGTGCGTAAGCGTTTTGGTGGCGGTGGCGGCACGGGGAAGCGCAAAGGTTTATTTTCGCCATGGTTGCTTATCCTGTTGGTCGCTGTGTTCTATTGGGGCACGCAATCGTTCTACCAAGTTGACGAAGGTAATCAAAGTATTGAGCTACGCTTCGGTAAATTCAAACAAACGGTTGGCGCTGGTTTGAACTTTATTGCTTGGCCGCTCGAAGAGAAAATCGTCATTGATACACAACAACTAAGAACGGTTGAAGTTGGTTATCGAGGTAATTCACCAGAGCCGAAAGAAGCGCTGATGTTGACGCGAGATCAAAATATTGTCGATGTCACCATGGCGGTTCAATACACCATAAAATCAATTGAAGATTTGGTTTTTAATGTTGGTGATATCTTTCAACCTGGCGGTCTCGAAAGAGTCGTCCGAAGTGCTACAGAAAGTGCGCTTCGAGAGGTTGTAGGTGGTACAGAGATGGATGCTTTGTTGACTACTGATCGACCAGTCGTTGATGCTGACACTAAAGTATTGCTGCAGAAAATTTTAGATAGATACCAAACAGGCATTCTAGTTAGGTCAATCGAAATCCAAGATGCTAAGCCGCCGGTGCAGGTGCGTGATGCTTTTGATGACGTAGTTCGTGCCGACCAAGATAGAACCAAGCTTACTAACCAAGCCGAGGCCTATGCTAAGAAACTTGTGCCGAACGCACGTGGTGAAGCGGCTCGAATTTTGCAAGAAGCTGAAGCGTATAAGGCCAAAGTAGTAGCGGAAGCAACCGGTGCGGCAGAGCGGTTCAATAGAATTCTAATCGAGTATCAGAAAGCACCTTCGATTACTAAAAAGCGCATGTACATTGAAACAATGGAAGACGTTTTGTCGGATAGTAGCAAAGTGCTAATTGATCAGAATGCGGCAGGTGGAAATACCTTAATGTATTTGCCGATCGACAAGATCATAGAAAATAACCAGCGAGATGCGAGTGGTTCAACGTCGGCGCGTCGCGATGATGTATTATCGTCATCTCAAACACCAAGCAACGCTTCGAAAAATCAGACCATCGATAGCCGCAAACGAGGGGGTCGATAAATGAAATCCGATAAAGTTTTAATGGGTATTGTTTTTGCCCTAGTCGCTGCTGTTGTTGTGTTTGCCAGCACCGTGTTCACTGTTAACGAGTGGGAACGTGGCTTAAAGTTCCAATTTGGTGAGTTCTCAGGCGAAGAGATTCAGCCCGGAATTAATTTCAAGATGCCAATTGTCAACACAATTAAAACCTACGATATTCGTATTCAAACGATGGACAGGGCGCCTGAGCGCTTCATAACCGTCAATAAAGAAGAGCTATTGGTAGATAGTTTTGTTAAATGGAAGATTAGCAACCTCCAGATTTACTATAAGGCGGTAAAAACTCGAGCCAATGCTGAAAACCGCTTGGAGCAAAAGATTAACAATAGTCTTAAGGCGCAAATTGCAAAGCGTACTATCGCCGACGTTGTTGCTGGTGATCGTATTGAAATAATGAATGTGGTGCAGGCGGCAATTGTTGAAGAAGCTGTGTCAATTGGCGTCGAGGTAATTGACGTTCGATTGAAGCGAGTTGACCTAGCCGATCAAATTCAATCAAATGTCTATGAGCGGATGCGTTCTGAACGTCAGCGTATTGCCAATGAGTATCGTGCAACAGGTAACGAAAAAGCGATCGAAATTAGAGCTAATGCTGATCGTGAAAAAGTTGAACTTGTCTCCGAAGCCGAAAAGAAAGCACAGCTTACTCGAGGTGATGCTGATGCCACAGCGATAAAAACTTACGCTGATTCATTTGGTAAAGATGAAGCATTCTACGATTTTTACCGCAGTATGGGCGCTTATAAGAATACGTTTAACTCGTCTGGTGATTTGATTATTTTGGATCCTAAATCGGACTTCTTCAAGTATTTTAATGCCAACACCAATTAGCTGTAAATAGGGTAGCTTTCTAAGCAGAAAGGCAGTCATTATGACTGCCTTTCCTTTGCCTTTATATGTTTTAACGGATTTCGGCATCTCATTTCCAACAAGTATTATTGACTTAAAAGGTTTTTCCTCAACAGGGCTGTACTAAAAACCAGCATGGCGTATAATCCGCCCGTAATTAACGTGACTCTTTCCAAGAAGGCGATTAGCCATGGTAAATGACGCTAACTGGCTACTACCAGAAGGTGTTGAGGAAATTCTACCTGACGAGGCGATTAAGTTAGAGATGCTCCGACGTGAGGTCTTAGATGACTTAATCGGTCGTGGTTTTCAACTCGTAATGCCACCAGTGATGGAATTTGTAGATTCTTTGTTAACAGGAACTGGCGAAGAACTGGATACTCAAACATATAAGTTTATGGATCAGCATACCCATAGAATGTTGGGTATTAGAGCTGACATAACTCCTCAGATAGCGCGTATAGATTCTCACTATTTAGCTGATATTGATATCAATAAGCTATGTTATGCCGGAACGGTATTGCGAACGCAGCCATCTCAAATGGGTGGCCAGCGCGAGTTACTGCAGATCGGTGCTGAGATTTTTGGTGTTGCCGACGAACGCGCGGACATCGAAGTAATTGAGGCAATGTTGACCGCTTTGCGATTGAGTAATGCTAAGCAAATCACCTTAAGCCTAGGGCATGTGGGAATATATCGAGCATTGTTGAAAGAGCAGGGCGTTAGTGGTGCGTTAGAGCATACCTTGCGTGATGTGTTGCTGCGCAAGTCGACTCCAGACATACATGATTTGGCCAATAGATTAGATATCGCCCCGTTCGTTAAGTTATTGAGCCTTGCCGGTTCGGCTGGTGTTATTGAGTCAGCCCGAACGGCATTTTCAGCTAATTCGGAAATAGCGGCGTCGTTAGCTCAATTAGAGTTAGTACTGAGTCATCTAAGCTCGTCTGATGATATTAATATTCACTTAGATTTAGCCGATGTACTTGGATATCGATATCACACTGGCCTTACCTTTAATGCTTTTGTCGCAGACCGAGGAATAACCGTTGCGCAGGGCGGTCGTTATGACCGTATTGGCGGGCAGTTTGGTCGCGCTAGACCTGCCACGGGTTTCAGTGCAGACTTGAAGACACTGGTAAAATTAGTTAACAGTTAATCCTTATAAATGCCGGCCTTTAGTGTTCGGCGAACAGATAGAAATTTAATAACCATGAGCAAAAAAGTAATTGTAGTCGGTACCCAATGGGGCGATGAAGGTAAGGGTAAAATCGTAGACCTTCTAACCGATACGGCTAAGGTTGTGGTTCGCTTTCAGGGTGGTCATAACGCTGGTCATACCTTGGTTATTGAAGGTAAGAAAACAGTATTACACCTCATCCCGTCTGGCATTCTTCGCGACGGCGTGCATTGCTTAATAGGTAACGGTGTGGTGTTAGCCCCCGATGCTTTGTTCGAAGAGATGGATGAGCTTGAAGCCAACGGTGTTCCGGTTAGCGACCGTTTAGGTATCAGTGAGGCTTGCCCATTGATCTTGCCGCATCACGTAGCGCTAGATCAAGCGCGTGAAGCGAAACGTGGCAAAGCCGCGATCGGTACCACCGGCCGTGGAATTGGGCCTGCTTA
>JAESTB010000105.1 GCA_016763815.1 Arenicella sp. | reverse complement strand
GCGTCTTTTGTGTGTTCGAGAGGGAGGCTGTGATTAAGGGTGGCGTAGTGCCAATAATCGTCTGCGAAGATGTCACAAAATAGGGCTGGAAGGCAAAGTACCGCTGTGAAGATCATTACTTTTAGGGTGAATTGGGGTCGCTCAATGAGGTTGGCTGACTTTGTTAAGCCGGTATTGATTACTGATGTAAGGAGTTTCACTGTTAGTTTCTACCGTAATGTACTTCAGAATTATTTTTATTAGGAGTGTGGTTTGAACTCAATAAATTTAGAATGATGCAATTGAATCCTAGTTTGAATGTGTCTAGATACTACCAATAAAAGTAGATTACGGACATTTATCCATTCATGAATTGTTTTAAAGCGCGAATAAGCAGTGTTTTCAGATATATTCCTACTATTATCCTATGCCCTTTAATGAATTGATGTGAACAGGAGCCATAATGCCAGTCTGTACAATATATACCGATGGTCTCTAAATGCATTCAAATGCCGCCACATTATGTCATTTGGGGGGGGCGAAGAAAGGGCTAAATGTACCTATTATTATATTTGCCCACCATTTGTATTACTTCGTCATGCTAGCATAAGTGGTGTAAGTTAAGCCTATGAAAGTCGGCCTACAAAGAGGTAAGTTAATTGATGGGCTGTTTTGATTTACATTGTGTAGGGTATTCAACGGAGTGAAAAGCTTAAGGTTTTCGGGAAGGGATTTATTTAGTTTGATTCGGCCTGTGTGGATGGCATTAGAAATTCAATAAGCGATTAGGGTATAAAGCTGTTGGAAAAGATATTAAATCTGGCTTAATAAATGGAATGTCATGTTTTAGATTAACTTGGGTCATTTACGACACGCCACCAACCAACGACAATATTTTATTCAGCGCCTCTTTTTCCAATTGACAGCTCAAGTCTAAAAAATCAGAGTAATCATTTTTCGTGTGCGCCTTATCCAAAGCTTCATAATATGAAAATCGGTCAGCGGCTTTAAATATTACAGGTTGAAATCCTGACTTAAGCAAATCCAAGTTCATGAGTAAACGCGCAGTGCGACCATTGCCATCCGCAAATGGATGAATCTTCACAAAGTCCACGTGAAGCCGAGCGGCACGTTCATTTCATTTCGATATATACCCGCGTTAGCCTTAGTCTATGTCTTTTAAAATTAATTGATGAATTGTTTACCGCCAATGGTGATACCTTCCTAGAGCAACCTTGGCGTCTTTTAGCGTTAAGGTGTTGCCTTCAATAGCATTGGAGTTGAATGTCCATTCAAGTACAAGATTTTCGTGGAGGGATTTAAGCGTATTGGCCGGGAGCGGATGCAGCTCCTCGAGTTTGGTTTTCAATTCGTCTAGTTGCGCATACATTTGTGATGCCTAGTGAATTTATTCGGTTCAAAGAAAAAGGCCAACCCTTATGAATCTCCTGTTAGGGAGTAAGGGTTGGCCCTTTAGAATGTGGTGGAGGCGGCGGGAATCGAACCCGCGTCCGTCAGCACTCTGCCTTAAGATCTACATGTTTAGCCATTTCTATTAAGTTAACTCTTTACGGCCCGAAAGGCAGGGCGTTGAGAGCTGAGTCTGTTAAGTTTTAACAACGCGGCTACAGACACGCTTTGTTGCGATCATGTGTAATTTGACCATTGAAATCCGACCACCACACGCAATGATTGGTCAATGGCTAGCTGGCGATTAAGCTGCTAGAGCGTAAGATTCGTCGTTTGCGACTATCTTTATTTGCTGCAACGGATTTACGAGAATTGCAACGGTACTCGACATGCACTCAAGGTTTCATTACCGGCGTCGAAGCCAGGTCGCCCCCTTATTCTGGTGGTAAGTTAAATGGAACTTATCATTCTATCACTATGTGTGGTGTTCACGAAGTTGATTTTCAAGGTTCCGGCTAAAATTCGTTAATCGTGGCGCATGATGCGTTGCTTTTGTCTGCCCCAGTCCCGATCTTTCTCCGTGGCGCGTTTATCGTACTTATGCTTTCCTCTTGCTAACGCAATGTTGCATTTTGCCCGGCCCTTACTCCAATGCAAGCCTAAGGGGATGCAGGTGTGACCGTCTTTGTTCACGCCGTCGAAGATGCGCCCCAGTTCATTCTGGTGTAACAACAGTTTGCGGGACCGGAGTGGGTCAGGTTTGATGTGGGTTGATGCGGTGTTCAGTGGCTGTATCTGAGCGCCAAAGAGGAAAGCTTCACCATTTTTCAGCTGAATGTAGCTTTCCTCTAGATTGATTTTCTTGTCCCGTAAGCTTTTGACTTCCCAGCCTTCTAGCACCATGCCTGCTTCGAATTTCTCTTCAATGAAGTATTCGAAACGCGCTTTTTTGTTAACGGCGATGGAATTGCTGTTATCGTGTTTTTTTTTCTTAGCCATAGCGGCGGATTATAAAGTGTAAGACCAAAAAAGGTAGCTTTTTAATCCAATAGTCAGTGGTTGATCTCGGATAACCTGGCCATAATAGGAAAACCGGCCTTAAGTGCTATGATCTAACTGGGATTTTTAGTACCACGAGGCTTGAGAGTGTGAGTGAAATCCAAGACAATGTCGCGCGTTAATGTATCTACTTATTGGGGAAATAATATGGGTATGGCTGCACAAAGAGTGAGTGACAAGCAGATGAAGCATTGGTTTCACATGATGGCCTTATCGCTGATGCTGCTTTTTGGTGGTCAAGCTGTATGGGTTGAAACGGCATATGCTGAAGAAGTAGAACCTTCTTTTGGAGAATGTGTTGATACCAAAGGCTTTAGTGACTGCCTCGATAAATCCATAAATGATGTCATGGCGCCGGTTACTGCCCATGTGGCGGGATTTATCTTTAAGACCATCTGGTTCGGCGACATGGGGGTGGATGCTACGTGTGATGTGGATGAGAGCTGTTTTGGTATTCGTTGGATTGTGGTTTGGTTAGCGATAGGCGCTGTCTTTTTTACCTTTTATCTTCGATTTATTAATTTTCGTGGCTTTCTACATGCAATCGATCTTGTTAGAGGCCGTTATTCGGACCCGAAGAACCCCGGTGAAGTCTCACATTTTCAAGCTTTGACTACGGCCCTTTCGGGAACTGTAGGGCTGGGCAATATTGCGGGTGTTGCGGTTGCCATTTCGATTGGTGGGCCGGGTGCTACTTTTTGGATGATTTGTGCGGGCTTGTTAGGAATGTCACTAAAGTTTGCAGAGTGCACCTTGGGAGTGATGTATCGCGATGAATACCCCGATGGAACCGTGGCTGGTGGGCCGATGTTCTATTTGAGCAAAGGTTTGGCCGAAAAAGGCATGGCGCCTTTAGGTAAGGTTTTGGCTATTGTTTTTTCCGTGTGCTGCATCGGTGGTGCGATTGGCGGGGGGAATATGTTTCAAGCTAATCAAGCTTACGCCATGGTGGCTAAAGTGTTTGGGGAGGATTCGTTGTTGGGTTCGACTCCATCGTTGTTCGGTTTTATTTTGGCGTTTTTTGTGGCGATTGTAATCATTGGAGGAATTAAGTCTATTGCCCGGGTGACTGCAACACTCGTTCCTGTTATGGCCGCGGTGTATATGGCAGCAGCGCTTTACATAGTTTTGAGTAATATTGGAGAGGTGCCTAGTGCGCTTGGTTTAATTGT